>NZ_JBFNPK010000006.1:0-208337 GCF_040812025.1 Alteromonas nitratireducens | reverse complement strand
TGGCGGCAATAGCGACGTGGTACCACCTGAATCCATTCCGAACTCAGAAGTGAAACACGTTAGCGGCGATGGTAGTGTGGGGTCTCCCCATGTGAGAGTAGCACACCGCCAGGCTCCCAATTCGAAAAACAAAGAACCCAGCGAAAGCTGGGTTTTTTGTTTTCAGAACTGGCACTGACGTGCCACTTCAAAGAGCGACCTAACCCATCGGGAAACAATCTCAGGGCGCGAGTTCTGCATGAAGCGTAGAGTAACAACCCATCCCTGGTGCAATGACCAGCTCTGCATCCGTGCTTCATGCTCTACTCTCGGCGTACCACTGGTACCCCTCGCTCGTTTCACTCACTGTTCAAAACCTGAGTGAGGGCCTAAGCCCCATGTGACAACGTGGTCGTCTGGGACTTTCCGATCTAAATAGTGAGGTTCAAAAGCACGTAGCGGCTATTGTTGATAACAACGTGACAGGGCTTACTGCAAACAGTTTAGTGGAAGTAAGCGGGTAGAGTGGGCCACTAAGTAATAATGTTCAGATGCTGATTCAGTGCGCTGAAGCTGTTTGTTCTTCTGCCAGTTCCGCAAGGATGGTTTGCGGATCCCTAAGGCCATAACGCGCTTTCAGGCGGGCAATAAGTGCTGGTTGACTGTCAATGAAGGCATCGAGCTGTTCGATTAGCTTTCCATGTCGAATTGTTGCGACCATAAAGCCAACATCAGCATGGGGTAAGCTGACATCCAGGGTCAGATTGCTGATATCTGGTGTCACAGACTCAATATATTTTGCGACGTGATATTCGATGTTCATAGCGTCAACACGATGGCGCGACAATAACTTAAGTCCTGATGGGATGTCGGTAACCGTAGTCAGTATGGTTTGCTTGGTATCGATGCGTTGTTGCCAGTTAAGCGGCGTGAACCCAAGGGGCATTGCAAGGCGTTTAATCGCGTCAATACCTTGTCCAACATTATCCGCCAGCATCACTGTTCCGCCGAGCGCACGGGTTAATGGCTGAGAAAAGGTCTTTTTACTTGCAGGAATAATTTGATTGTACCAGTCCGGATTGTCGGGATAGACAAAATCCACTTTGCCTTTAACCATTTCCATCTGAAGGCGCCTGACCGGCATATCCAGATAAACAAACTCATGACCAGTGGCTTTGGCAAATGCCTGAAGTACCGCCCATGCATAACCTTTATCGATTTCGGAACCGAAATCATAGTGGGGATAATATTGAATATCCTGGGCGCCCACGACAAACGTGTCAGCCTGAATACGACATGCCATAAGGCTGGCTATTATGAAAAGACCCTGTATAAACCGCTGAAACATAGCCAGAGCACCTCCTACTACATACTAAAAGTATCCTAAGCAAGAGGCCGTGTAAATGTTAAGGGTGATACGTAGTCAGTGGAAATCCCGTGAATTCTGGGTAAAACCAGTCAGGGCATCGCTTCTGTCTGTCAGTTTTCCTGCAATTATATGCACCACACCTTCCGGCGAGCGTTCAAGAATGCCGTCCACCTGGAGGAGCCTGGCATTAAGATAGGCCCGTTGCTGTGCGCGCGACGTCGCCTGCCACACGATGACATTCATATTGCCAGTATGATCCTCAAGGGTAATGAATGTGACGCCGCCAGCTGTGCCGGGAGCCTGTCGGCCGGTGACACAGCCGAATACTTTTACCAGACCCTTGTTCTGCACCTGCGATAAATCCCGTGCAAGGGTAATGCCTCGCAGGGCGTTTTTTTTATGCAGCAGTGCAATCGGATGGTGTGTCACTGACAGGCTAAGGGCATGATAATCCTCAATCATATCCTCTTCGTCTTCCGGTGATCGAGCCAGACGGAATGTGTCCTGTTGTGAAGCGAACAGGGGCAAATCAGGCTGCTGGTCCATCAATGTCCAGCGCGCATCGAAGCGATGTTCACTGAGAAGCCGAAATGCGTTACCACTGGCCAGCGAAGCTGTGTCATTGCGACTGATCCCGGTTTGTCTGACCGCATTTATTGAGGGATAGCCGCCATCAGGTCTGGCACGAACTACCGTAGCAGCGGCCTCGTCAGACAAACCTTTAATTAAACGTAACCCAAGTTGAATGGCAACGCCGGTTGCAGTCATCACCAGTGTATGTTCAACCTGCGAGTGGTTAACGCAGGGTGCATAGACCTCAATGCCGTGTCGCTTTGCATCCTGAACCAGTTGTGAAGGTGAATAAAACCCCATAGGCCAGCTATTGAGCAGAGCTACATAAAACGCGGCAGGGAAATAGTATTTGAGCCAGCACGAAACATAAGCAAGCACGGCAAAAGAAGCAGAGTGTGACTCGGGAAAGCCATAACCACCAAAGCCTTTTATCTGTTCAAATAAATTTTCCGCGAACTGTTCATCGTAGCCTTTCTCCATCATCCCGCGGATCAGCTTGTCACGAAACGCATAAATACGGCCATCTTTTTTCCAGCTCGCCATGGCGCGCCTGAGCTGATCTGCTTCGCCGCCGGTAAAGCCGGCAGCCACCATAGCAAGCTGAATGACCTGCTCCTGAAAGATAGGTACACCAAGCGTACGGGAGAGCACAGATTCAACCGCGTCAGAGGGGTAGGTCACAGGCATCATGCCATGTCTGCGCTGAAGGTACGGGTGCACCATGTCGCCCTGAATAGGGCCCGGCCGCACAATAGCAATTTGAACGACTAAATCGTAATAAGACCGGGGCTTCAGCCTGGGAAGCATCGACATCTGAGCGCGTGACTCAATCTGAAAAACGCCGACCGTATCGGCTTCACAGACCATGTCATAGACCTGCGGATCATCACCCAGCCGGGTTATGAAGGGAATAGTGACGTCATAACCATAGTGTTGCCGGATTAGCGAAAAGCATTTTTGAATTGCAGTCAGCATACCCAGTGCGAGAATGTCGACCTTGAGCAGGCCAAGATATTCAAGATCGTCCTTATCCCACTGAATGACAGTACGCTCCTGCATGGCGGCATTTTCAACAGGCACCAGTTCATAAAGTGGCCCATTGGCAATCACAAAGCCGCCAACATGTTGAGACAAATGGCGGGGGAAGCCGAGGATGGCCTCAGTCAGTGAAATCAGCTGCTGTGTTTTTTGGCTATTCTCATCAAGCCCATGACCGGTGATTTGTGACTGCCAGGGCATAGCACGATCGCGCCGGTTTACCTGTTTTATAATATAGTCGAGCTGGGTTTCATTAAATCCCAGCGCTTTACCCACATCACGAAATGCAGACTTAAACCGGTAGGTAATCACCGTGGCGGCAAGGGCCGTGCGCTCCCGGCCGTATTTTTGGTAAATGTACTGTATGACCTCCTCGCGCCGGTTATGCTCAAAGTCCACATCAATGTCAGGTGGTTCATCCCGTTCTTTGGAAATAAAGCGCTCGAACAGTACGTTGATCTGGCGTGGATCGACAGCTGTAATTTCCAGGCAATAACAAACTACCGAGTTAGCCGCCGAGCCCCGTCCCTGATATAAAATACCGCGCCGTTTCGCAAACTGCACAATGTCGTGAATGGTCAGAAAAAAGTATTCATACTGTTGTTCCTGTATCAGCCGAAGTTCTTTTCTAATGATCTCTCGTATCGAGTCTGGAAGTCCGTCCCGGAAGCGACGTTTTATGCCTGCTTCAACACACTCGCGCAGGTAACCGATGGGAGTTTTATCTTCCGGTACCAGCTCTGCGGGATACTGATAATGCAGTGAATCCAGCGAAAAGGTGCACTGGGCAGCCAGCTCACAGGCATTGTTTATCCATGATGCCGGGTAAAGCTTCTTTAACTTAGCCGGGGTGCGCAAACTGCGCTCCGCATTTGCAATCGCTTCAAGGCCCAGTTGATCAACCCGTTTGTGGGTCCGTATGGCATGCAAGACATGTTGTACAGGCAAGCGGTCGGGATGATGGAACAGTGCGTGGGTTGCGGCTACCACAGGTAATCCGTAGGTGTGGGTAAGACGTTCCAGTTCGGCAAATCGCTGATGATCATTACCATCCAGCCAGCGAAAGCCAGCAATAGATAAACGGTCCTGATGAAACGATTTCAGCCACGCTGCCCAGTGATCATTTTGCGCCTCACCCTGTGTCGGTATCCAGATAAACAGACAGTGTTTAATGGTCCTTAAGTCCCATTCTGCCAGTTGGTACTGGCCTTTTTCGGCGCGCCGCCGCGCCTGGGTAATTAACCGGCAGAGTTCGGAGTAGGCAGCCTGGGAAGGGCAAAGCAGTACGAAAGACAAGCTATCGGAAAAGCGGAAAAAACTGCCTGTGATAAGTTTAACCGACAGGTTTTGTCGCCTGATTTCAGCATGTGCACGAACAATTCCTGCTACAGAGCACTCGTCGGTGATGGCAATAGCCTGATAGCCAAGAAAGGCCGCAGTAGTCACCAGCTCTTCCGGTGATGAGGCACCGGTATGAAAGCTGAAGGTGCTCTGGCAAATCAGTTCACTGTAACGCATCAACTATAGACTCCATGTCGATACCAGGGGCCAGCATCTTCTCTGAAAACCTGCCAGTGCTCCCCCTGACAGGTACGCACAATAAAATAATCGCGTTTTACACCAGCGTTGTCCCACCAGCCTGTCTGAATTCTGTGTGGGCCGAAAATGACCCGGCTCTCTGCGCCCAGTACGTCTGGCGTTGCCAGGATAAAGGCTGGTGAATCGTCTTTTACTGCGTCGTGGCTGGCAGGCCGGGGGGCATCTGACAACACGCCAAAGCGATGATCATGTTGTCTTGAGGGCTGCCACAGCGCCTCGTCACCAAAGCGGGTGCGTAAGCGGCTTAGCAGTTGTGCTCTGGCAAAATAACTGGTTTTGTCGGTAAAGAAATCACCACTGTTACCCTGATGAGGCTCCAGAACCTCACAATCCAGTTGCAGCTGGGTAACCGGTGCAGGCAACTGACAGGTTTCAAGCCAGACATCGACAAGTCTGAGCCAGCTTCCGGCTTGCGTCAGTAAAGCCGAAGACGAGAACGTGCGGCTGTCAGAGGGCGCGTCACGGTAGCTCAGGGTAATACGTATTTCATTACTGCCCTGGTTTCTTACACGTAAAAACACTTCCAGATTATTCAGTAGCCGGCAAAGGTAAGGGCGACAGTGGGCCGCAAGCTCAATATCAAAAGTGACTTCCACACGTTGAGAAAACGTGTCCTGAGGCTGAAAAGGCGTGAGTTGGGTAAACCCCGTACTGCGTAATGCATGAATATAACGGAGGGTCGTATTATTGAAACGTTTTCCCAGCTCACTGACGGGTAAGGCCATTAATTGTTTTATTGTTCGCACGCCAATGCGGTGAAACGCACTGATTGTTTTTGTATCCAGTTCAGTAAATTGCAGAGAACACGCGTCTAGCGCCTGCCTGATCGCCACCGTGTCACTTTGCAGCATATTACTATGCGCCAGAGCCAGTACCCTGGCACACTCTACGCTCCAGCCACCGGCATACTGTATGTCTGATACCCGCGGCGAAATTTCATGTACGATGGCATTGAAGGCAACCTGGTCGTTACCATAAAGGAAACGCAGATTGTCCAGACGTACGGCCAGCGCCTGCTCTTCCACCACCAGAATGTCCGAGGCAACCTGGTACACCCGATCTGCCAGGCTAAGTAAATAGCGCTTTTGCGCTTGCGCATCGTAGGTATGCACCTGTAAATCAGAACATAACGCGGCGGCCTGGGCCATTCCCATGCCTACGCAAATACCGTGTTTACGGGCGGCCTGATTGATCTGACAAACCTGATTCTGAGACGGTGCATATATCGCGGTCGGCATGTCGCTGGCGGTGTCACCCAATAACCGAAGGTCCAGTGATAGCGAGGGAAAGTGCAGGTACAGCCAGTGTTGCATGTTAACTTACCGTACGCAGTACACCGGTGTCGGTATTATCGGTCTCCATGATCCGGCTTATGGGCGCGTTGGTTGGTACATAAGAAAACGCAAAGCGGATATCGTCGACAGGCCAGCCACCCAACTGCTTTTTTATGCGGACACAAAGCCCTTCTTCTGTCGGAGTTAACTGAAGATCAAGACTCACCGGTAATGCTGTGTGTCTGGCAGTTTCCGGCATATACAGAAATATCAGCGCATCATTACTGGTTGCGGCAACATGCAGGCGCCTTGCCTGTTTTAGATGAATGGCACTGCACCAGAGTAGCACAGCATGACAACTGGCACTTTTGAGGCACTGTTCGGCAGCCCACAAGGCCTCCTGATCGTTCGGCGTGGAGAGCTGAAATACCTGTTCGCAACAAAGTTGCCGCCGGGTTAGCCAGTCACCCTGCAGGCGCCCGGGTGCATTAATAAACATGACCAGTTTATGTTGTCGGTGTGCCTGCAATACGCGTGAAAAGACCGAGACTTCACCAATACCAGAAGCGCTGCATATACGTACCAGACCAGACGTGCTTATCCCGCCATTTAGGGCGTTATCCAGCGGTGTATGGCCGGTTTCAAACCGATCACGACCGGACGGATGCCGGTTGGCTCGCCAGATACCTGGGTGTTTATCAATAAGAGAATGGGGATCAGTCATAGCACTACAATACTGTACATGTATACAGTATTATAGTGCAGGAATGACCTAATGCAACTGACTATCCCTTGCTTTGGTCAGTGTTGCCGGCAGGTTCCTGATTTTTCGAAGATTCTGTTTTACCCATAAACGAACGGGCAATGTTGCCACAGGCGCTGATAAAGCTTTCTGCAGTATTTCGTGACCAGCTTAAGCGCACCTCGCTGGGCATATTTTTGATCACATCTTTCACGTCCTGCAGTGAGGTGTCCTTGCCCCGAAGCACAAATTTAATAGCTTCTTCAACGGTGGCGTCTTTTTCACAGCAGGCCATGACAATATCGGTGAAGTAACTGAACAGCGTGTGCAGGTGTTCGTAATCCTTGGCTTTGATCAGTCCTTTACTGTTTGCGGTTTCCAGCCGGCCCATAATGTCCTGTTGCTGTTCGCTGGCCAGCAGTAATACGGTTCTTAATGCATATTTCGTCCGCTTTGATAAGGCCTTGGCGTTGCCCTGTGCGACTACCAGTTCGCGCTGTACATTCTGAAAGCGCAATACAAAATAAATCAGCAGCAGGGACAATATCCCAATAATACTAAACGAGATCATTGCTGGCGTGCTTCCTGGGTTGTCTGAATATAGCGGTTAACCTGCTTCTCCAGAATGAAAAGTGGTACGGAACCGTGCTCCAGCACGGCACGGTGAAATTTTCTCACGTCAAAGTCTTTACCCAGCTCAGACTCTGCCTGCTTACGCAGTGCTTTGATTTTTATCTCACCAATTTTGTAAGACAACGCCTGCGCCGGCCAGGAGATGTAGCGATCAATTTCAGTCCTGACATTATGCTCGGATAACGCGGTATTCGTGAGCATATAATCCAGCGCCTGATCACGGCTCCAGCCAAACATGTGCATGCCGGTATCCACGACCAGACGACATGCCCGCCACATTTCATAGCTCAGGCGGCCAAAGTGGTCATACTCATCTTCATAGATGCCGGCTTCGATACCCAGAAACTCTGAATACAGCCCCCAGCCCTCGCCAAATGCTGAAATATACGTGTTCTGTCTGACTTTGGGCAGGTCTTCCAGCTCAGCGGCCAGTGAAATCTGCAGGTGATGACCGGGTACTGCCTCATGCAGAGTCAGCGCGGGCAGGGCGTACAACGGGCGCTTATCCAAAGCATAGGTGTTTACCCAGTAGTATCCCGGCTCGTCATCTCTGGAGGGACCAACATAGCGACCAGTGGTGTATTTCGGCGCAATGCTGTCTGGCACCGGGGCAACGCCGTAAGGGGTTCTTGGCAGAAATTCAAACAGCGACGGCAGCTTTGCATCCATTTTCTTGGCAATGAACGACGCCTCTTTCAGCAGTGCTTCTGCACTGTCAGCGTAAAATTGTGGGTCGGTACGCAGGAAATGAATGAACTCATCAATGGTGCCATCAAATTCAAGCTTATCGACAATCTCCTGCATCTCGGCCCGGATGCGCGCCACTTCTGCTTTTCCTAAGGCGTGTATTTCTTCAGGCGTCATGTCTGTGGTGGTGTAGTGTTTTACCCTGTCGCGGTAGTACGCTTCACCATCAGGCCAGTCTTTTGCCGCAATTGAGGTTCTGGCTCCGGGAATATAATCATTGACTAAAAAGTCATAAAACGCCTGATAAGCGGGGGTGACCGACTGTTCAACGACGGCTTGTGCCTGACGCTGAAGCTTTTGTCGGGTTGGTTCGTCAATGTGCTCAGGGAACGTCTTAAACGGTGCATAAAACGGGCTGTCGGTCGCCGCTTCTTTTATGTAAGGAAGCACAGAGTCTTCAAAGCCCTGCATGACCACTTTTGGCTGCGTGAAGCCGGTCTCAAGACCTTCCCGCATATACGAAATTTGCTGTTCAAAATAGGCTGGCAGGGCTTTCAGGCGGGCCAGATAGTCGGTGTAGTCTTTGACGTCGCGGAAATTTACCGCTCTGGGCAAAGACGCCATACCAACATGAAAACCGTATTCTGACGTAATCGGCACCAGGTGATCATTAAAGCGGTAACCAGAAATGTAATTATCCAGACGATAATGCTGCATCAGTAATGAAATATAGGCTTCATCTGACAGCACAGTGGCGTCAAAGGCGTTGAGTTTCTCTTTGAAGTCCAGCCAGTGTTCATATTCTGCCTTTCTGGCAGAAGGAGAGATGTCAGCCAGTTTGTCGTTGGCCTCACTCAGCCCTTCACGGGATGCCATCATCGGAGACACACTCAGTTCATACTGCCAGATTTCATCCAGCAGGCGGTAAAGTGACTGATCCTGGTTTTCCGCCAGCGCCATATTGACTGAGCAAACCCAGAAAAGGGTGAACAAAAATATGCGTTTTACCATGGTGTCTCCGTGTCGGCGGCCTCAGTCTGCGACGGGCTCACTCATTTTTTGGTGTGTAGATTGGTCCCGGGAATGCTGTCACCTTATCAGATAATTGTGTGATTTTGGCAGTCCCCTGTTTTTTTACTGCATCAATTCGCAGCACGTTATGCATTGGCACATAGGTAGAGGTGACATCTGCAAATTCTGTTTTGAGCTTTTCGTGGGAGGGATCCACCACCACGCTGGTGTGGGTATCCCAGACAAAATCGCCAATTTCGACAAACCCAAACAGGCTGCCCTGAGTCAGGCGTTTTACATACAGCTCGTAGCGTTCGCCATTACTGACAAACTGCACTCGGTAAATAGGATCTTCACTGCTCATGGTTTAACAGATTAAGGTTAATCAGGGCGGCAATTTTACACCGTGGAGAATTGACTATGCAAAGCGCTTTGACACGGTTTTATCATGTAAACAGGACGCAGGTCGCAAACCGGTGCAATCAAATTGGCGAATGGACGGCGGTGGGTTACCATGTCGAAAAATTAACAACAGGTAGTACCTATGACAGTAAAAAAATGGTTCGGCCAGACATGGCTGAGTGGCGCTGCGGCAGCGTTACTGGCGTTTAGTGCGGGTGCACACCAGCATGAAGGCGGTGAGGTGTCGTTTTCGCCTGATACACAGCGCATTAAATCACACCTTTTCTTCTTAGCCGACGATCTGCTGGAAGGGCGGGATACCGGCTCTCGCGGTCATGACATTGCCGCACTGTACATTGCCACCGAGTTTGCCAAGTACGGGCTGACCCCAATGGGCACTGATGGCTACATGCAGAATGTGCGATTCCGCAAAGCGATGCTGGTACAGGAATCTCCCCAGTTTTCACTGACCAAAAACGGCGACACTGTTTCTTTTGATTACCCGAAAGACTACCTGGCTGGCCCCAGTCTGCTGTCAGAGCAGGCCGGCGTGACCGGTGAAATGGTGTTTGTCGGGTACGGCATTATTGCCCCTGAGCTTAACCACAACGACTACGACGGCCTGGATGTGAAGGGCAAGATTGTTGTGACACTGGCAGGCAAGCCGGGCTCGTTTCCGTCTGAGGAAGGCGCGCACTTTGCCTCTGGCTATCAGAAGCAGAAGTATGCCGCAGAGCATGGTGCGATTGGCATGATCACCGTGACCACGCCGAAAAATGAAAAAGTGCGTCCTTACCAGAGCCGCCTCAGCTACATCCATACCCCGCGTATGGCATGGCTGAAAGACGACAATACACCTGCAAATACATTCCCGCAGCTCAAAGACGGGGCTTACCTTAGCGAAGGCGCTGCGCGCGTGCTGTTCGACGGTGCCGAGCAGTCACTGGATGAGGTCTACGCCATCCTCGAGAATGATGGTGTGCCCGCCGGTTTCCCACTGCCTGGTAGTGTATCGATGAGTAAACAGAGTACCCATACTCAAATCTCCAGTCCCAATGTAGTGGCTAAACTGGAAGGCAGCGATCCTGCGCTGAAAGATGAGTATGTTGTGTTCTCTGCCCACTCCGATCACATCGGGTTTGCGAAAACCGTGAAAAAAGACAACATCAATAACGGGGCGATGGACAATGCGTCTGGTACCGCGGTTATGCTGGAAACTGCCCGCCTGTTCAGCCAGATGGAGCACAAACCAAAGCGGTCTATTCTGTTTGTGTCAGTAACCGGCGAGGAGAAGGGACTGCTGGGTGCCGATTATTTCGCGCATAACCCTACTGTACCGGTGCAGTCTATGGTGGCCAACGTTAACCTTGATATGCCTATCCTGACCTACGAGTTTGCGGATGTTATTGCGTTTGGTGCCAACCACAGTGACATGCAGGCCTCGGTTGAGAAAGCGACCAGCAATGCCGGTATTTCACTGAGTCCGGATCCATGGCCTGAGCAGGCACTGTTCACCCGCTCAGATCACTATGCCTTTGTAAAACAGGGTGTCCCGGCTGTGTTCCTGGTACCGGGTCTTAAGTCCAAGGATCCTGAGGTAGACGGTGCCAAGGTTTTCGGACAGTTCCTGTCTACCCATTACCACAAGCCAAGTGATGACATTCATCAGCCATTTAACTGGAATGCGGCAGACACCTTTACCCGGGTAAATGCCCAGATAGGCTGGACGCTGGCTAACCAGGATGCACGTCCAAGCTGGAACGAAGGCGATTTCTTCGGCACCACTTTTGGTCGTAACTAAGCAACAAAAAAGGCGCCTCAGGCGCCTTTTTTGTTATACAAATAACCGTTTAAAACATTGCCACTGGTCGGCAAACTGCTCAGTAGGCTTGCGCGTAAAGCCGCTGCGGATAAACAGGTTTATGCGTCCGTCGGTATAGCAAATCAGCATGTTGGCAATGACGCCTTCATCGGCGGACAAATCTTTGCCTTCACGCAGTTTGCGTTCACGCAATACCTGCTTTAACTGTGTCTCAAGCCGATCATACAGTTTGGCGATACGGGCTCGCAGACGCTCCTGTTCACCCATCAGGGCATCGCCATTAAGAATACGGGTAATCCCCGGGTTCTTTTCGGCGAAACCTAAAATCAGGTGAAGAATCAGCTGGCAGCGTGCAAGCGAGTCTTTTTCCTCATTAACAATCTTGTTGATGCGGGTAAACAAGGTTTCTTCGATAAATTCAATCAGCCCTTCAAACATGCGGGCCTTGCTGGGGAAGTGGCGATACAGTGCGGCTTCAGAGACGCCGACTTTTTCAGCCAGTTTTGCCGTTGTAATGCGTTGCCCGGGGCTGGTCTCCAGCATTCCGGCAAGCGCTTGCAGAATCTGCGCGCGGCGATTGGGTTTTTTTACAGCTGGCATAACGAGAGTGTTCCTCCGCTACCGGGTCTGTCGCCCGTGTTCCGTGTTGTAGTTGGCGTAGTGCCGTGTCGTGTTGTTATTATTTTTCCCGTGCGGCTTCGCTGAACCGCGCGGCGATCATGCTTACCAGTTCCCCGGCAAGCGCGTTTTTTGACATCGGTGGCAATGTCTTATCGCCACCGGGCCAGAAAACATGAAGCGCATTTTCATTGCTGTTAAAGCCCAGTCCGGGTACCGTGATGTCATTAGCTGCAATCATGGCCAACCGTTTTCTTGTCAGCTTATCTTTCGCATACTGCGCCAGGTCGTGACTTTCAGCCGCAAACCCTACCGTAAAAGGTGGCTGTGGCAGCGATGCGACATTAGCAAGAATATCAGGGTTTTTAATAAAAGTAAGCGTTAACTCATCACCGGTTTTCTTTATTTTCTGGTCGCTCACACTGGCAGCGCGGTAATCCGCAACAGCGGCAGTACCAATAAAGATGTCGGCACTATCAATGACCTTCATGGTGGCATCCAGCATTTGTTGTGCGCTTTGCACATCAATGCGGGTGCAGCCAGGTGGTGTGGCAAGACTGACTGGTCCGGCTATCAGGGTTACTTTCGCGCCCCGGGCGGCCGCGGCTGCCGCCAGCGCAAAGCCCATTTTGCCAGAGCTGTGATTGCTGATGTAGCGCACCGGATCGAGCGCTTCCCGCGTGGGGCCTGCCGTAATAACAATGTGGCGGTCTGCCAGGCGCGGATCGGCTGGTGGCGCCAGCGCGGCAACAATATCCAGAGGCTCAAGCATGCGTCCCGCCCCGACATCGCCGCAGGCCTGTTCACCGCTGTCCGGCCCCAGTACGGTGACGCCCATCATGCTCAGAGCAGACAGGTTGCGCTGGGTTGCCGGCGCTTTCCACATTTGCTGGTTCATCGCGGGCGCAATGAAGACCTGTGCGGTGGTTGCCAGAAATAGGGTAGATAACAGATCATCGGCCAGCCCGTTGGCCAGTTTAGCCATGCAGTTCGCGGTGGCAGGCGCAATCAGCAGAATGTCCGCCCATTTGGCCAGTTCAATATGCCCCATGGCAGCTTCTGCATCGCGGTCCAGCAGGTGCTGGTGGACAGGGTTGCCGGATACAGCCTGAAGAGAGAGTGCACTCACAAACTCTGCGGCCGAGTCGGTCAGAACCACTCGGACGTCTGCACCCTGGGCTGTGAGTTTTCTGACCAGATCGGGCGTCTTGTAAGCGGCAATTCCCCCGGTCACGCCGAGTAAAACCTTGGTGTTGGCTAGTGTCATAGCGAAATGCAGGTACCTGTTAATGCGATATAGCCTATCACGAAGCGTTCGGGTTCGGTAGCCGTGTGAATGGCATAAACCGACACTCTGAACAGTCGAGCAAAACGACGCTTTTGGCTATAACTGGCAAAAAGACGCAGGGGATGCGAATGCCATCTATGAAAGCCTGGCCGGTGATGGAGCGGCCAAGAGAAAAGCTCCTTTACCGGGGCGTAAACAGTTTGTCAGACGCCGAATTGCTTGCGGTGTTACTGGGTACCGGCCAGAAGGGCAAATGTGTGCTGACGCTGGCGCGCGCAATACTGGACGAAATGGGTTCACTGTCTGCAATTGTGACCGCCAGCGAGCAGGATTTCACCGGACTGGCCGGGGTCGGCAGAACCCGCTATGCACAGCTGCAGGCGGCGTTTGAGATCATCCGTCGCCATCTGGAGGCGCCGCTCAAACGCGGCAATGTCATTAATGGCGCCGAGGATGCCCGTCAGTTTCTGCGCGCCCAGTTACAGGACTGTCGGGAAGAAAAATTTGGCATGATGCTGCTGGACAGTCAGCACCAGCTGATCGCGTTCAGAGTGATGTTTACCGGCACCATCAACAGTGCCGTAGTGTATCCCCGCGAACTTATCCGGCAGGTCATTGCTGACAATGCCGCGGCGGTTATACTGACCCACAACCATCCCTCGGGGGTGGCTGAGCCCAGTGACGCCGATATCCGGCTTACCCGCGATATTGTGGCGGCAATGGGGCTGATCGATGTTGGTGTGCTTGATCACATCATTGTCGGGGCAACCACGACGGTGTCGCTGGCCCAGCGTGGGCTGCTCAGCTGACTTACTTCCAGTATCCGAGGCGCTTTCTGAGCTTGAGGTTTCGCAGCCAGTTACGCGGCTTTGGCTTATTTTCAGGGCGCGGAAAATGAGCGAGTTCATCCAGCGTTGCAGCCAGTACCCGGCGCGCAGACTGACCGTCGGTATAAGGGTGCATGCGGGCGCAATACTCGCTGATCCGCGCAGTCAGCGCACCATCCCCACTGAGTGCCTGAGTGACCGCACCGGTCAGCGCCGAAGGGTCGGTAATGTTTATCAGCACGTCATCAGGCTCGGCATTATTAAAGGTTACCACCGGCTTATGCATCAGCAGGAACTCAGTTATTGCCGATGAAGTGTCTGACACCATTACGTCGCAGCGCTGGAGTAACGGCAGGATAGAATCTGACTCAACCACTTCCAGATTGGCATTCTGGGCATCGCGATAACGTGCAATGACGGCTTTATCCATTTTGGGATGGAATTTTACTTTCCATTGCCAGTCCTGCTGCTCACTCAGCGCATATATCTGCGACAACAGGGCGTCAGCCGAAGTAAAGCTGGGTGAGAACGTCGGCGCGTAGAGGATCTCTGGTGGTGAGTTTTTCGTTGCTCTGTCGTGGGTAGTAAACAGAGGGTCCAGCTTGGTCCAGCCGGTTTCCCTGACGGTAAAATGCGGATGGCGCTCCCGCAGTGCGAGAAAACGCTCAGTGAAAAACGGCCCCTGCGTGCAGTATAAATCAAAACAGTCACGAATACGAAAATGGCCTTTCTTTTTCCATTCAAAGCCATGAAAAACCTGTACTTTCAGGCCGGGAATAAACGACGGGACGATATTGCCGGGCAGAAAGGTTGCGTCAGGCTGGTAGCTGACCACCTCGTCAACACTAATAAGCCGGCTGCTGGTGGCTGGCAGACGGGCGGGGTTAACCTCATTGCCTTCAAAAAACCATCGTACCTCGTGACCTTCTTCCCGCATGACAGCCTCAAGTGGCGCCAGGATTTCAAACGAGTAATTCTGTGAAATATAAAATAAAAAGCGCATGTCACATCCCCTGGCGATGTTTTTTATTGATTACGGCCTGTGTGGCTGCGAGTATAGCGCGGACGATTCGAGATGACAGCGCCGTTGTTTCATGTCATTTCAGCAATTTTGCGTTTTTTACCCTGTGTCACGGTCAAATCAGCCGTAAAACGGTAGTTTTTTACTTTTCTTATTGAATTCGGGGGCGCATTGCTGTATAAAATGCGCCCTCTAATTTGTGGTTATACGTCATTTGACCCAGTGACTAAATGAGTGGTGGGATCGATTGGCGCGACAGTTATCGTTGTTCTGGAGACAAATACAATGTCAAGAGTATGTCAAGTAACAGGTAAGCGTCCTACGGTTGGTAATAACCGTTCGCACGCAAGAAACGCGACCCGTCGTCGCTTTTTGCCTAACCTTCAAACTCACCGCTTTTGGGTTGAGAGTGAAAATCGTTTCGTTAAGCTGCGTCTGTCTGCAAAAGGCATGCGTATCATCGACAAGAAAGGTATCGATTCAGTACTGACTGACATCCGTGCCCGTGGTGAGAAAATCTAAGGAAGCCGACTATGCGTGATAAAATTAAACTCGTTTCTTCTGCAGGTACTGGTTTCTTCTACACCACTGACAAGAACAAGCGTAACATGCCGGGCAAAATGGAGATCAAAAAGTATGATCCCGTTGTTCGTAAGCACGTTATGTTTAAAGAGGCAAAAATCAAGTAAATAACGCTTGCTTTTGTCTCCACGAAAACCCGGCCGATGCCGGGTTTTTTGTGTTGTGTGGTAAGCTATTTTTACGGTCCGTTTTCATCACAGGAGTTCGCGTGGCCAGGTTGTCACAGCGCGCCATGAATAATGTGGTTATCTTTGCCATGCTGGCGATGATAGCCCTGTTTAATCTCAACAGCTTCCTTCCTCAGCCGACATCAGATGATGTGCTTTCGGTCATCGGCAGTAACGACTTTGTGCTCAAAATTGAGCAGGATGGCAATGTGCTTGAACGTGCCGGCCAACAGTGGCGACAGCGCACCCAAACCACGCCTCAGCCTGCCATTACTCCGCAGCAACAATTGCGCGCCTGGCAGACTGCTACCCTGGTGCCGGTTTCCTTTGCAACTAACGCACCGTCCACATCGCCGGTGGTGGCGGTAGTATGGCTGGCCGGTCAGAGTCAGGGGCAGGTCTATGCGTTTTATCCCTCCGAAAGCGGCACGCTGGTAAAGTACAACGGTAGCTGGTATCAGCTGCGCGACGCCTCCCTGTCTTCATTGTTACCCTGGTTACCCGAAGGAGAGTTTTAGTTATGCCTGAGTTACCGGAAGTCGAGGTCAGCCGGCAGGGGATTGCGCCCTGGCTCGAAGGGCAACGTATTGAGTCGGTTATTGTGCGCGATAAGCGCCTGCGCTGGCCGGTACCTGACGCCGTGCAGGATGCGGTTGGCGAAACCATTCTGGCGGTACGCCGGCGGGCAAAATACCTGTTCATCGAAACTGCCAAAGGGGCCATGGTGTTGCACCTTGGAATGTCCGGAAAGCTTCGCGTTATCGATAAGCACACGCCTGTGATCAAGCATGACCATCTGGATGTGGTGCTGGGCAGTGGAAAGTGTCTGCGCCTCAATGATCCTCGCCGGTTTGGCGCCTGTTTATGGCAATTGCCCGGCGAAACCTTAAAACAGCTGCAATCGCTGGGCCCAGAGCCGCTGACCGATGAGTTCGACAATGAGCGCCTGTACCGGCTGTCGCGTGGGAAAACCTCACCGGTTAAAACCTTTATCATGGATAACGATGTTGTGGTTGGCGTTGGGAATATTTACGCCAATGAGGCACTGTTTATGGCGGGGATCCACCCACGTCGCGCGGCCGGTAAAATCAGTGCCGCGCGCTATCAGGTGCTGACCGCCGCGATTAAAGAGGTGTTAGCCAAAGCCATTGAGCAGGGGGGCACCACGTTAAAAGACTTTACCCAAAGTGATGGCAATCCGGGGTATTTTGCTCAGCACCTCAGGGTATATGGCCGGGCTGGCAAGGACTGCGAACGTTGTGAAGGCACCATCAAAAGTGAAGTGATCGGGCAGCGCAACACGTTTTTCTGCCACCGCTGCCAGCGCTGAGTTCACTTAAATCAGGCGTCCTTGTTGCCATGCAGGCGACGATACAGGGCTTTTTCTACTTCCGGGTGGCAGAAGCCACCCACGTTACCGCGGTGCAGTGCCACTTCCTTCACCAGGGTTGATGAAATAAAGGAGTTTTCCTCGGCCGGTGTCAGAAACACGCTTTCCAGCTTTGGGTTCAGACGGCGGTTCATGTTTGCCAGCTGAAACTCATATTCGAAGTCAGACACTGCGCGCAGGCCACGGATCAGGATCGTGGCATTCTGCTGGTCGGCAAAGTCTGCCAGCAGGCCGGTAAACCCCATCACTTCAACATTCGGCAGTGAAGCCGTGACTTTTTTTATCAGCTCAACACGCTCGTCCAGAGAAAACAGCGGTTGCTTACTGGGGTTCGATGCTATCGCTACAATCACGTGCGAGAACAATTGCGATGCCCGTTCGATCAGATCGGCATGGCCATTGGTGATAGGGTCAAAGGTTCCGGGATAAATTGCGCGGGTATGCATAGTCTTCTAATGTGCTCAGCATAATATGGTGCAAACAGTAGCGATAAATAACAACGGATTCAACGCCACAACGGTTTAGTTTTTTTCGGTCTCGCCTATGTAGGCACGGCGGTAGCCTTCCAGCAAATGTTGCCAGTCCTGCTCTGTCCAGTGAAACTGCGCTTCGCGATTTTTTTCTTTACGTAACGAGCGAAGCAATCGGTCAAGGTTACCCTGCTTCCACGTCTCGCCATTACGTTGCGAGCAGCGGTCAAAGTCAATCAGCCAGACCGTGTCGTTTGCATCCAGCAGAATATTACGAATGTTAAGGTCATGATGATAAACCTGATGCTGATGAAACCGGGCAATGGTGGCGCCGATGGTGTGCCACTGCGACGGGCCAAGCGACGATTCGCACAACAGGGCATGACAGTCGCGGCTGTCCGGTATCATGTCGATAATAATGTCTGCGCGATACCAGAGACCGTGGTGGGTTACCCTGGCAGCAACCGGGCGAGGCACCGGCAAAGACAGCCCCCGCAGCGATGCGAGCAGGCGAAACTCACTGAACGCGCGGGTACGCTTAAGGCCGGTAAAGGCATATTCGTCGCGCAGCACACGGCCCACCAGACCGCCCCGACAGTAATGGCGAAGTACCCAGCGATACTTGCCGGTGTCAATAAACAGCGTGGTGCCACGCCCTTTTGCCTGACCAATAACGCGCTGCTGGCTTCGCCAGTATTCGGCGTCGAACAGGCTCGCATCGGGGTCGGCGATAAGCGTATCGTCATACAACACGACCTCACCGGACGGGGTGTTTTTCTGTAATATCGCCATCTCAATAATAACGTATGGTAAAGTACTGGCTAGTCTACCATTTTTATTCATGTCTTTGACGTTTTCAGCAAGAGAGTACTGTCGTGAGCAAAAAGATTTGCCTGATGCGCCTGTCGGCGATTGGTGACGTGTGCCATGCCGTGGCCATGGTAAACCGGATCCAGCAGCACTGGCGTGATGCTGCACTGACCTGGGTTATCGGGAAAGTCGAATATCAGCTGGTGAAACAAATGCCGGGGATCCGCTTTGTGATATTTGACAAGTCCAAAGGCAAAGCGGCAGTAGAAGCGCTGAAGCAGGAGCTGGGTAACGAGGAATTTGATGCGCTGCTGATGATGCAGGTTGCGCTGCGGGCCAACATGGCGTCGCGCGTCATTAAAGCCCGTCGTCGTATCGGGTTTGACTGGCACCGCAGTAAAGAGCTGCACTGGCTGTTCGCCAATGAACGGGTTGCCGCACACCCTCAGGCCCATGTGCTTGACGGATTCATGGACTTTGCCGATAAGCTGGGCGTGCCACCGGTGGACGCCCCGGCCTGGGATATTCCGGTCTCCGACGAGGACGACGCATGGGCGCAGGCGCAGGCAGAGGAACTTGGCCCGTTTGTTGTCATCAGTCCGGCGGCCAGCAAAAAAGAACGAAATTGGTTGCCAGAACGATACGCGAGTATCGCTAACTATCTCTCAAATAAGGGAAAGTCTGTGATATTGTGCGGCGGACCGGGTGCGCTGGACCGTCAGACTGCCAGTGATATCAAGGCGTGCAATCCGCAACTGGCGAAGGATTATACCGGCCAGACATCGCTGCATCAGCTGCTTGCGCTGTTAAAGCGTGCAGAACTGGTGATTGCGCCGGACACCGGGCCAGCCCATATGGCGACCACGGTGGGGACGCCGGTCATTGGCCTGTATGCACACTCGAATCCGCGTCGTACCGGACCCTATAACAATATCGACAACGTGGTGTCGGTGTACGACGAATGTATTGAAGAACAAAAAGGTAAACCCTGGCAGTCACTGCCATGGGGAACACGTGCGAAGGGCGCGACGTTGATGGCGCGGATCCCGGAGTCCCGCGTGATCGAACAAATAGATAATCTGTTGAAAGACGAAACACCGCTGCGCTAAACACGGCAACGCAACGTAAGCTTAACTAGAATAACGATAAACAGAGACGTTGATAATCATATGGGCAGGGAGACTTCCCCGTTGACACTTTTCAGCAGACTGATGCACGCAACGCGCAGCACACTCGCGGCTCTCTCCGTTAGCGTACTGCTTATGCCTGCGGTGTCAGTAGCACAAACCGATGACAATATTGTGGTTATTGTGAATCCGACGGTATCGGCAACGACGCTGTCGCAGACCGATATTCGTCAGATTTTTACCGGACATCGTCAGTTCTGGGATGACGGCAGTAAAATCGAAGTCTTTGTACTGGAAAACAGCCGCGACATTCACAAGGCATTCTGCCGTGAAAGAATGAAGATGTTTCCTTATCAGTTAGAGCGCCTGTGGAATCAGGTGACCTATTCAGGCCAGGGAGAGCCACCCGTGCGACTATCCACGCAACAAGAACTCATCAATGCGGTACAGCATACCCCCGGCGCCATTGGCTATGCCGAGGAAGGGGCACTCAGTGATGCCAACGTCATTAAGGTTGAATCGAAATGAAGCGCGTAGCCTTTTTATTAACAGCACTGACACTATCGGGCGGGCTTCAGGCCAAATCGGTGTCCTGGCATGGGTATGTTTCCCAGGGCCTGACGCAATCCAAAGGCAGCCGGTTTATTACCGACAATGACGATATCACTGCCGAGCTGACCGAACTGGGCATCAATGGCCGTTACGACATGAACCCGTCCATTTCACTGGTAGGCCAGCTGGTCTATCTGGACGGTGGCAATCGTTATGATCAGGGTACCCGTCTTGACTATCTGTTTGTCGACTGGAGTCTGCCCGAGGTGGCCGGCTGGGATCCGCAACTGCACATTGGCCGCTTTAAAAACCGGCACTGGCTGTATTCTGCCACCCGCGATGTACCGCAAACCCGCGCCACGGCGGTACTCCCCCAGTCGGTGTATTTTGATATTTTCCGTGATATTGCGCTTGGCAGTGACGGTATTCAGGCGCAGGCAAAGCGGTTTACCGACGACAGCATCTGGGAAGTGATCTGGAGCTACGGGCGCTCTGAGCTGAGCGATGAGCAGCAGGATACGCTGCTGAGCAGTCTGGCGCAGGGTGAGGCCGACCAGGACTTTGTGCATCAGTTCAGTGTGTACTGGCAGCCGTCGGACATGTCCTGGCGGGTGGGTTTAAGTGGGCTGTCGTCAGAATTCAGCTACGACGCAGCCGACGCTGATCCGATCCTCGACGGCAATGTCGAAGTTAAACGCCTGATGCTGAGCATGCAGTATTTCAGTGAAAACTGGGAGTTCAGCAGTGAGATCCTGCGCGAGTACCAGACTTACCAAGGTCTGTTCTCGACTGACTTTTATCAGAGCGGGGTTGGGGAAGGGGGATACGCCCAGTTCCGCTATTTGCTGAACAGCGATGTCAGTGTGCTGTTAAGTTACGATGTGTACTACCCTGACCGCAACGATCGCGATGGCACTCGTCTGGTTGAGCAGTCTGGCGGATTGCTGCCTGACTACCTGGGTTACATGCGCACGCGTACCGTCGGTTTTCGCTGGGATATTGCCCCTAACTGGCGTTTCCAGGCCGAGCACCACTGGGTGAATGGCACCGCCCGCGCACAGAGCATTCTCAATCCCGTGCTGTCAGGACATAACCAGGAAGCCTGGCGGATGTGGGCTGCACAGCTGATGTACTGGTTCTGATCTGATGAAAGTACGGCTGTCCATCACCCTCAAGGTCATGGTCATTCTGCTGATCATGATGCTGACCGTGACGGTGGCAATCAGCACCATCCTGATTGATCAATCAGAAAATAATATCGACAGTGAACAGGTGCTGCGGCAGGCCCGCTATCAGCGCCTGTTGTCTATTTATGAAGATGTGCTGCACAACCGCACGGTGTTATGGCTTGATGCCTATGCGAATGCAGAGCTGGCCGGTACACCCGGCACTGAGGTGCTGGCCGGGGCGCTGGCCTCGGCGCGCGAGTACCTGTCGCTGAATATGCAGATCCAGGATTACTGGTTGTATCAGTCAGACCTGGTCACCGGGTCGTCACCCGCCCCCGACTTTCTGCCTGCGCTGGTCAAACGTACCCAGGATTCACTGCAAAGCCGCTTTGTGACGCATTGCACTGAACAGTGCATTCGGTATCTGACCGTACCGGTAATGGCCGCCGATGAGCCGGTCCCCGTGGTGGTGTTGTCACTGAGAATGGTTGAGCTGCTGTCGCTGTTAACTCAGTCAACCGGTGCCGCCAGACTGGCGCTGGTAAGTACAGACCCGGCCACCGGCGACCTGCAACTGGCCAGCCGTCTGACCGCCGAGAACAAAGCCTTCATCGACTATGTATTAGCGCGCGTTGCCCCACAGGAAAACCACGAGGCGCTCAACCGTCGCGGTATTCGCATGACCATGAATGATCAGCATTTGCTGGTCAGCCTGCTGCCGCTGGAAAACGTACTGCAAACCCAGGCCTATGTGCTGGTGGTGCAAAACATTACTGACCGGGTTGAACAGGCGCGTCGTTACGAGACCCAGGTGCTGGGCATTGCTGCCAGCCTGTTTGCGGTATTTGCCGTGCTGCTGTACCTGTTCTTACGTCAGTATGGCAGAAAGCTGATGCAGTTAAGCCGGCGCCTGCCGCTGCTGGCCGACCACAAGTTTCGAGAATTTGAACAGGCCGGACGTTATGAGCTTCGCCCGGACAAAGGGCGGCTGCGCGACGAACTTGATGTACTTGAGCATGTGGCCGACGACCTGGCATTTCAGCTTGAGGAAATTGACGGGCAGATGGCCATTAATACCGCCAAGCTGGAAAAAATTGCCATGTTCGACAGCCTGACCGGTCTGCCGAACCGCAACATGCTGACATTCCAGATTGAGCAGCATGCCGATACCGCCAGCCCGTCTGAAAAGATGATTGCGCTGATGTTCATGGACCTGGACGACTTTAAGAAGGTCAATGACAGCTATGGGCATGATGTTGGCGATAAACTGCTTAAAGCGGCCGCACTGCGGATTTCGCGTCCGCTGGGCGAATCCGACATCGCCTCGCGCTTTGGTGGTGACGAGTTTGTGGTACTGATCACCGAGGCGGTCAGCCGTGATCACGTGGAAACCATTGCCCGCCATATTCTGCAGCAGTTTGAGGCACCGATTGATGTAGGCGGCATGCAGTTTTATATCTCGGTAAGTATTGGTATTGCCATTTCGCCCCGCGAAAGCGTTAATGCGGTTGAGCTGCTGCGCCATGCCGACATTGCTATGTACGACGTCAAAGGGCAGAAGGGCGCGGGTTACCGGGTATATGACTCGGCCATGAACCAGCAAATTATGAACAAGGTAGAAATGGAGCGCGAGGCACGCATTGCGCTGAAAGAAAATCAGTTCTTCCTGGCGCTGCAGCCACAGCTGGATTTAAAAACCCGTGAACTGGTGGGCTTTGAGGCGCTCCTTCGCTGGCGTCACCCGGAAAAAGGGCTCATCCCGCCGGGCGACTTCATTCCATTGCTGGAAAACACCGCGTTTATGCTGGAGCTGGATTACTGGGTAGTGGCGCGCGCCACCTATTTGCTGAATGCGCTCATCACCAACGGCTACCCTGATGTGAAAATGGCGATCAACCTGTCATCCGGTCACTTTATGGATCCCACGCTGCCATCATTCCTGCAAAATCAGATAGACCAGTACGCGCTGCCACCAGGGCAAATATCCCTGGAGCTGACCGAGACGGTGCTGGTGTCTGATTTGTCGCGGGCAACCACCATCATGCACGCCATCCGTGATATGGGCTGTCTGATTGCCATTGATGACTTCGGGACAGGGTATTCGTCGCTGAGTTACCTGAAATCGCTGCCCGCCGACTTCATCAAAATTGACCAGTCGTTCATTGCCGGTATGGCGGAAAGTCAGGATGATCGCAGCATTGTGCTGTCGACTATCTCGATGGTGCGCAGTCTCGGCCTCACGGTGATTGCAGAGGGGCTCGAATCGCCCGAACAGTATGAATTGCTGTGTCATTTTGACTGTCATCAGGGTCAGGGGTATCTGATAAGCCGTCCCATCAATGAAGATGATTTGTGGGCAGAGCTGGAAAATAAGGTGGCCGCCGGCGTGTGGACGTCACCGCTGCCGGTCTTCACTCAGGCAGATCGCTAACCCCTGATGGCCCGTATCTACCCCCAAAGCGATGGGGCCTGTGCGGTTTTATTTACACGCATTATCGGGCAGGACAGGTAAAGTAACGCAGGGTGCTATACCCGCTCGGGTCCATTCATTACACTACGCCTTTTTAGCGAATTGGAGAACGGCATGTCAGAGGCATTTATCGAACACCTTCGCTCGCAGATTGAAAGCACCAAAGAAGAAGGGCTTTACAAGCGCGAACGCGTCATTACATCACAGCAGCAGGCTGATATTGATGTCAGCGACGGCGACCATGTCATTAACTTTTGTGCCAACAACTACCTGGGGCTGGCCAATCACCCGGACCTGATTGCAGCGGCTAAAGCGGGCCTGGACAGTCACGGTTTTGGTGTGGCATCGGTACGCTTTATCTGCGGTACGCAGGATATTCACAAGTCCCTTGAGCGTTCGATCAGTGACTTCCTTGGTACCGAAGATACCATTCTGTACCCGTCATGCTTCGACGCCAATGGCGGTCTGTTCGAAACCCTGCTGGGCCCTGAGGACGCGATCATCTCTGACGCCCTGAACCATGCCAGTATTATTGACGGCGTCCGTTTGTGTAAGGCCAAACGTTATCGCTACGCTAACAACGACATGGCCGCGCTCGAGGAGCAGTTAAAACAGGCCGACGCCGATGGCGCCCGCTTCAAGGTGATTGCCACTGACGGCGTGTTCTCAATGGACGGCGTGATTGCCGATCTTGCGTCTATCTGCGACCTGGCTGACAAATACAACGCGCTGGTGATGGTGGATGATTGCCATGCGACCGGGTTCCTGGGTGAGCACGGCCGTGGCAGCCATGAATACTGCGGCGTAATGGGACGGGTAGATATTATCACCGGTACCCTGGGTAAAGCGTTGGGCGGTGCCTCTGGTGGTTACACCTCAGGTAAAAAAGAAGTGGTGGAATGGCTGCGTCAGCGTTCACGTCCGTACCTGTTCTCTAACTCGGTGGCGCCACCCATTGTGTCGGCATCGCTGAAGGTGTTTGACATGCTGCGTGACGGTCATGAACTGCGTGCGCAACTGTGGCGCAATGCTGAGCACTTCCGTCGTCGTATGGAAGAGGCCGGCTTTACGCTGGCAGGTAAAGACCACCCTATTATTCCGGTAATGCTGGGCGATGCCCGCCTGGCCAGCGAAATGGCAGACAAACTGCTGGCAAAAGGCATTTATGTGATTGGCTTCTCGTATCCGGTGGTACCGAAGGGACAGGCGCGTATTCGTACACAAATGTCAGCCGGTCACACCATTGAACACATTGATAAAGCTGTTGACGCGTTCATTGAAGTGGGGCGTGAACTGGGAGTGATTGAATGAAATCGCTGGTAAAACTGCATCGCGAGCCCGGCATCTGGCTGCAAGACTCACCCAAGCCAGAGATGGGCCACAACGATCTGCTGATTAAAATTCGTAAAACGGCCATTTGTGGCACCGACATGCACATCTACAACTGGGATGAGTGGTCGCAGCAGACCATTCCGGTACCTATGATTGTCGGCCATGAATATGTGGGCGAAGTGGTGGATATGGGCCAGGAAGTGCGCGGTTTTGAAATTGGTGATCGTGTATCCGGCGAAGGGCACATTACCTGTGGTCACTGCCGTAACTGCCGTGCCGGCCGCCGCCATCTGTGCCGTAACACGTCGGGCGTGGGGGTTAACCGCCCTGGTGCGTTTGCAGAATACCTGACTATTCCGGCGTTTAATGCGTTTAAGATCCCGGACAACATCAGTGATGATCTGGCGTCTATATTCGACCCGTTCGGTAATGCGGTACACACTGCGCTTAGCTTCGATCTGGTGGGTGAGGATGTGCTGATTACCGGCGCCGGCCCTATCGGTATCATGGCCGCCGCGGTAGCGCGCCATGTTGGTGCCCGTCATGTGGTGATCACCGACATTAACCCGTATCGTCTGGAACTGGCCAGAAAAATGGGGGCGACACGCGCGGTCGACGTCAGCAAAGAAAAGCTGAAAGACGTCATGAACGAACTGGGCATGACCGAAGGCTTCGACGTGGGTATGGAAATGTCGGGGGTGCCGGTGGCGTTTCGTGACATGCTTAACCACATGAACAACGGCGGTAAAATTGCCATGCTGGGTATCCCCCCGCAGGATGTGGCGATTGACTGGAATCAGGTTATTTTCAAAGGCCTGGTGATCAAAGGCATTTACGGCCGTGAAATGTTTGAAACCTGGTACAAAATGGCGAGCCTGCTGCAAAGCGGTCTGGACTTGTCGCCAATTATTACCCACCGCTACGCCATAGAGGATTTCCAGAAAGGGTTTGATACTATGGGGTCTGGTGAATCCGGCAAGGTAATTCTGGACTGGACATGACAAACACGTTTTCACATATCAGTGTCACCGGCGTCGATGACCTCGACGCCCCGGTGATTGTGGATATCCGCGATCCGCAGTCGTACGCGAACGGCCATATCCCGGCGTCGCTACATCTGACAAACGACAATGTTGCCGAGTTTATTGATACCACCGCCAAAGACAAACCCGTTGTGGTGGTGTGTTATCACGGCAACAGCAGCCAGCATGCGGCGCAGGTGCTGGTGGGGCAGGGCTTTTCTGAGGTCTACAGCATGGATGGCGGCTTTGAGGCATGGCGGCTTCAGGGTAAGCCGGTGGAAAGCGCGTCGTGAGCGTGGCGCTGATTGCGTTTGGTCAGGAGGGGCCGGCGCATCTGCTGGCAAACTACCTGCGCAGTCAGCACATTGAGGCGCGGGTAGAAACCGACGGTGAGGGCACCTTCACCGTTACTCTGGCTCGGCAGGAGGACGTGGAAAAAGCACGCATTATCACCGAAGCCTTTATTGCCGATCCCGGCAATGAAAAATATCAGCAGGCCGCCTGGCAGCAGGGTGAGGGCGTGCGGCTGAGTAAGCGCAGTGCCCGTGGCAGCACTCAGTGGCTCGAAAACGCGCGCCGTGCACCGTTCACCGCCCTCATGTTTGCCGCCTGTCTTATCATTTATGTGTTATCGGTATTTGGTTTGTTCGGCACCATTGCCCAGCATCTGATGATGCAGCCGTTACCGGTTTTGCTTGAAAATCACCAGTGGTGGCGTCTGATTGGGCCGGCACTGATCCACTTCAGTATTCTGCACATTGTGTTTAACCTGCTGTGGTGGAGTGTACTGGGAGCCCAGGTAGAGCGAACCCTGGGGGTGAGCATGCTGCTCATCCTGTTTGTGGTGTCGGCGGTTATTTCCAACATAGCCCAGTCATTTTTCAGCGCGCCGGTGGGCGGTTACCTGTTACCGTTTGGTGGTCTGTCGGGTGTGGTGTACGCCCTGATGGGGTTTGTCTGGTGGCTCGGCTGGTTAAAACCAAACTGGGGGCTGTCATTAAATCGCAGTATTGTGGGCTTTATGCTGGTCTGGCTGGTATTAGGCTACGCCGACATTCTGTGGGTAAATATGGCAAACGCCGCGCACACTGCCGGGCTGATTACCGGCTGCGCTATGGCGGCGCTGCTCAGCATCGGGGCCGATCGTCGCAGCGCTTAGCTCTGATAGAGGTATTTGGTGAAAATCACGTTTTTCACCACTTCCGCACCGGTTTCCTGCTTCATTAAATCCTGCACGGCTTTCAAAATGGCCTTACGGATATCCTCACGGCCGGTCAGCGATTTTACTTTTTCTTCCGGCTGCTGACCGAATATCTCGATAGCGGTAGCGCGAATAAGCGGCATGTGGTGCTCGGCCACTTCCAGCTCCTCAGCACTGTTAATCATCAGCTCCATCGTCACTCTGACGTAACCCAGTTTACGCGATGTCGGGCCAAGGTAATTGGTAACAATGTCCGGCTCAAGACCGAGGTACGCGAAGGTCGGGCGCTGTTGCGCCGTTGCCTGCAGCGAAAAGCCAAGGGTGCTGAGCAGCAGGCTGACTGCCAGAAAACGGGATAAAAATTGCTTCATGAATGACAATGCCGGTAGTTCTTGTCTTCGTAAGATAATGTTTAGTGTATCAAATCCTGCCTGAAACACACTACTTCTTAAGTTGAACCCTTCGTTGGCGGCCCGCGGGCGGGTACGCCGTCATTTCATACACATACGTCGCCCAGTTTCAGCGAAAGTGATACCATACGCGAAAACACGAAACCGGAACGGACTGTTGCAGGGAACGGTACATTTTCCAGTGGGACTGGACGTTGAGTGGCACGCGCCGACAGCGGCTCACATCCCCGATGCTTATCTGAAGAACTGGCTGCTGGACACCGGCTCGCTGACAGAGCGGGTGCAGGCATTGTGCCGTCAGTTCGACTTAACTGTGCTGGGGCAGGGCAGCAGTACGCTGCATGCTGCCGAACGCGACTGGCTGAATGCTGATGATGACAGCCATTATGATGTGCGTGAGGTGCTGCTGGTGGCCGACGGTACGCCCTGGGTATTCGCCCGGTCGGTGATCCCGCATGCGCTGATTAAACAGGAGCTGGCGAACCTCGGCAGCGAGCCACTCGGACGACGCTTATTTAACGACGCACGGTTCCAGCGCACCGAGTTTGAAGTGTGCCAGTTAAACGATGACCAAAGCGCGCTGTTCTTTGCGCAGTGCGCCAGACGCTGGCCGCTGTGGGGGCGGCGTTCGCGGTTTTCTATTGATGGGTTACAGATGATTGTGGCAGAGGTGTTTTTACCGGCATCGCCTGCCTATGAAAAAGGGTATCAGTATGGCAATGCCAGGTAGTCAGACGCGGTGGCACGGCTATATCCAGTTAATGCGGCTGGACAAGCCGGTAGGTATTTACCTGCTGTTATGGCCCACGCTGTGGGCGCTGGTGATGGCCTCTGAGGGGCTACCGGGGGGTGGCGTGACCGCGATTTTTGTCGCGGGCGTGGTGATTATGCGCTCGGCCGGCTGCATCATTAATGACTACGCCGACCGGCGTGTGGACGGCGCGGTGAAACGCACATCGGCGCGGCCTTTGGTAACAGGGGCGGTTACCGAGCGTCAGGCGCTGACCCTGTTTGCTCTGCTCATTGGCGTAGCGTTTGCGCTGGTTTTACTGCTTAACTGGCAGACCATTGCGCTGTCTGTAGTGGCGCTGTTGCTGGCATCCAGTTATCCGTTCATGAAGCGTTATACCCATTTGCCGCAGGTGGTGCTGGGCGCTGCGTTTGGCTGGTCTATTCCTATGGCGATCATGGCGGTAATGGAAACCGTGCCGGTGTGGGGCTGGCTGCTGTTTGTGGCAAACCTGCTGTGGACCGTAGCGTATGACACCATGTATGCCATGGTCGACCGCGATGACGACGTCAGGGTGGGCATTAAGTCTACCGCCATTTTGTTTGGTCGTTACGACGTGCTGATTGTATCAATATTGCTGCTGACCGTGCTGGCGCTGTTTGTGGTGATTGGGCAGATGATGGCAGCGGCCTGGCCTTTTTATGCCGGGGTGGTGGTATCTGCCGGCTTATTTATCCGGCAGTATTTCCAGATCCGTGAGCGTCAGCGCGACGCCTGTTTTCGCGCCTTCCTGGAAAGTCATTACGTCGGGCTGGTAATGACGCTGGCGCTGATTGCCAATTATCTGGTGTAAGTGATTACGACGGCTTGTTGGCCTGTTCTTCCAGTGCAGCCAGCCGCGCTTCCAGCGCTTCCAGTTTCTCGCGGGTGCGAATAAGCACCTGACTCTGGATATCAAACTCGTCACGGGTAACCACATCCAGTTTGGCCAGCTGCGCCTGCAGTACCTGTTTGAACTTGCCCTCAGCTTCTTCCGCTACGTTACGAACGCCAGGCGGGATGGCATTGCTGAGTTGTTTGGCGATTTCTTCGAGTTTTTTCGGATCAAGCATGGATTTCCCTTATAATGCGCAGCGTTTACTGCCACCTATTCTAATGGCAACCGGCGCACATGCAATGAAAAGCGTCTGACAAGTCGGCCACAGCCGAATTGCCGGTAACAAAGCAATGCAACATTTAACCACTGGAGTGTCATGAAACTTAACGACGCGCAACAAGCTGCGGTGACCTTTGTCTCTGGTCCCTGTCTGGTGCTGGCGGGTGCCGGCAGCGGCAAGACCCGTGTGATCACCAACAAAATTGCCTACCTGGTCAGGGAGTGTGATTTGCCTGCGCGTTATATTGCTGCGGTAACGTTTACCAATAAAGCCGCCCGCGAGATGAAAGAGCGTGTGGCGCAGACCCTGGGTAAACCCGAAGCCCGCGGGCTGAAGGTGTCCACGTTTCACACCCTGGGACTGAATATCATTAAAAAACATGTGAAAGAGCTGGGCCTGAAGCCGGGCTTTTCGCTGTTTGATGACAAAGATTCGCTGGCCCTGTTAAACGACCTTACCGCCGACACGCTGGATGGCGACAAAGACCAGCTCTCATTGCTGCAAAGCTGTATTTCTAACTGGAAGAATGACCTGATCCTGCCCGACGCGCTGGAAAAACGCGCGGTGAGTGCCGGTGAACGTGAGTTTGCACAGGCCTACCGTGAATATCAGAATCACCTGCGCGCGTACAACGCCCTGGACTTTGACGACCTGATCCTGCTGCCTACGCTGTTGCTGAAAACCCAAGAAGAGGTACGGCAGAAATGGCAGAACAAAATTCGCTATCTGCTGGTGGATGAATACCAGGACACCAACACCAGTCAGTACGAACTGGTAAAACTGCTGGTGGGTGAACGCGCCCGGTTTACCGTGGTTGGCGACGACGACCAGTCTATTTATTCCTGGCGCGGCGCCAAGCCGCAGAACCTGCATTTGCTGCAGCAGGACTTTCCGCGTCTGAATGTGATTAAGCTGCAGCAGAACTACCGCTCATCGGGGCGCATACTGCATTGCGCCAACATTCTTATCCAGAATAACCCGCACCTGTTCGATAAGACCCTGTTTTCTGAACTGCACTACGGTGAACCGCTACGGGTAATTGAGGCGAAAAACGAAGAGCACGAGGCCGAGCGGGTGGTGGCCGAACTGCTGGCCCATAAATTCATGAACCGCACGCAGTTTAAAGACTACGCCATTCTTTACCGTGGCAACCATCAGAGCCGGTTGTTTGAAAAGCTGCTGATGAGTAACCGTATTCCGTACAAAATCAGTGGTGGCATGTCGTTCTTTGGCCGTACCGAAGTGAAAGACATCATGGCGTACCTGCGTTTGCTGGTGAACCAGGACGACGACAACGCGCTGCTGCGAATTATTAACACGCCAACGCGCGGCATTGGCCGGGCCACGCTGGAGAAATTGGGTAATTTTGCCAACGCCCATCATATCAGCCTGTTCGCCGCTGCAACGCATCCGGGGTTGTCGTCGGTGTTAAGTGGTAATGCCTATCAGGCCGTATCCGGCTTTGGCCGCTGGGTTGTGACCCTGGCCGATAACGCCATGCGCGGTGACACCAAGGCCGTGCTGCGCGAAATGATCAAATCGATGGGCTATGAAGAATGGCTGTACGAACACAGCCCCAGCCCGAAGGCCGCTGAAATGGCCATGGCGAACGTCAGTACCCTGTTTGGCTGGATTTCCGACATGCTGGAAGGGAACGACCTGGATCCGCCCATGAACCTGACCGAAGTGGTCAACCGGCTTATTCTGCGCGACATGATGGAACGTGGCGAGGAAGACGGAGAGGCCGATCAGGTACAACTGATGACGCTGCACGCCTCGAAGGGGCTGGAGTTTCCTATTGTCTTTCTGGTTGGCATGGAAGAGGGCCTGCTACCGCACCAGAGCAGCATTGACGAAGACAATGTGGAAGAAGAGCGCCGGCTTGCTTACGTAGGGATTACCCGCGCACAGCGTGAGCTGATTTTCTCATTGGCCAAAGAGCGCAGACAGTTTGGTGAAATCATTCAGCCAGAGCCAAGCCGCTTTTTGTTTGAACTGCCACAGGATGATGTGCAGTGGGAAAGTAACAAGCCGCGCGAAAGCAAAGAAGTCAGGCAGCAAAAGGGTCAGGCCAGTATTGCCAATCTGCGCGATATGCTGTCGAAAAAGTAGTGGTTAGCTGCTGGTAACGGTTTGCAGGTTCAGCGGTTTCGAGGTAGCCAGTACCTTGCCCTGAGCGTAGCGACAGTCAATTTCTTTCAGCGCATCCAGCTGTGCCTGTGAATCCACACCCTCGGCAATAACCTTAAAGCGCAGGTGCTCCGAAATCAGCATGACCGACTGGATCAGCTTCAGGTTACGCTGCGAGCGCGGCAGTGACTTCACAAAACGATGGTCAATTTTGATGTAGTCAAACGGGTAGGCGAACAGGTAACTGAGCGACGCCAGTCCGCTGCCAAAGTTGTCCAGCACCAGCGTAATACCCGCACGTTTCAGCTTTTTAATGGCCGGCAGAATGTACTGCGAGCGGCGGTTCAGATCGTTCTCATCAAACTCGAACACCAGCTCTCTGGGCGAAATTTCGTACTGCTCGATAATGGCGATAATTTTATTCACCAGCGACGCCTGCAGCAGGTGGTTAATCGACACATTCACCGCAATATGTTGCGGTGCGTCAGGCATGTTGCGCTGACTGACAATCAGCTCACAGGCTTTGTTCAGCTGAAACAAATCCAGCTCAAGGGTGAGACCGCTTTGCTCGGCAACCTGACGAAATTGCTCGCGGGCCACCTTGCCATAGGTAGGGTGTTGCCAGCGCACATACATTTCATGGTACAGCGGCGCCTTGTCGGCCAGTGTCACAATAGGCTGCAGGAAGTATTCAAACTCTTCCTCGCGCAGCGCGCGGCGGAATTCGTTTTCAAGCTCCAGCTCTTCAATCAGGCGCTCGCGCATGCTCTTATCAAACAGCACCTGTCTGCCGCGCCCCAGCGTTTTAGCCTGGTACATGGCAGCGTCAGCGTCCCGCAGTATTTCATCGGCGGTGCGGTAGTAAGCTTCAAGGTGCGCAATACCAATACTGGCGCCCGAGTACATCTCTTTGCCATCCAGTACAAACGGCTCAGAAATTGACTCAATGATGCGCGAGGCGACCTCTTCAACGTCGGCTAAGTCGTCAAAGTTATCCAGCAGCACCACAAACTCATCACCACCGAGACGGGCGAGCAGGTCGTGACCACGAATACACAGCGATATACGCCGGGCGACCTCTACCAGAAATTCGTCACCGGCATGATGCCCCAGCGTGTCGTTAATCACCTTGAAGCGGTCCAGATCAATAAACAGCACGGCAAACATGTTTTCCGGATGGCGCTGTTTACTCGCAATAGCCAGCTCAAGACGACTGGTAAACATGCTGCGGTTGGGTAAATCGGTCAGCGCGTCATGATGCGCGTCATGAATAAGCTTAAGCTCAATCTCTTTTCTTTCTTCAATTTGCTGTTTAAGAAACTGGTTGGCGCGGTCTAGCTCGGCAGTGCGCTCTTTCACCCGTTCTTCCAGCTCGCTGTTGTAGCGCTGAATCGCCTCGGTACTGCGCTTACGCTCCATGGCAACGGCTATGTGATGCGACACAAAGCGCAGCAGTTCCAGGTCACGGCTGGTGTATTTGGCATGTTTACCGTAGGTCTGAACCGCAATAACACCCGAAATTTCACCGTCAACCACCAAAGGCGAACCCAGCCACGAGTTAGCACTGTTCAGCATGTTCTGCGCCACGCTGACGTCCAGCTCGCCCTGTTCAGCCAGCTCCAGAACCCGCGGCGGGTTAATCAGCTCGGCCTGGCCAGAGCGCAGTACAAATTCGGTCAGCCCCAGCCCCAGCGGACGACGCTCGGCAGACTCTGCCTGGGTGTCACTGAAATACGGGAATTCCAGGTATTCCTTGGTGTCATCCAGGGTGGCAATAAAACAGTTCGGGGCGCTGATAAGGCGCGCCAGAATGTCGTGCAGACTGGAATAGAAGGCATTCATGTCGCCTTCCAGGTTGGCCGCCAGTTCAGAGATTTCAAACAGCGCCTGCTGCAGTGACTCTACTTTCTGGCGCTCCAGAATTTCTTCCTGCAGGTCGTCGTTAATCTGGCGAAGCTGGCGGGTACGCTCACGAATGGTGCGCTCGGTAAGCTCGCGGTTTTTCACCCGGTCTACTGTGGTCACAATGTGCTGCGACACGAACAACAGCACTTCCAGATCTTCCTGCGTGTAGGTGACATCGGCATCGTAGGTTTGCACCACCATGGCACCAATCACCTGGGTGCCGCGTTTTAACGGTACGCCCAGCAACTGTTCAGGCTGCGACCCGAATAACTGCACGCCGGTCTCTTCAGAGAAAAGGTGCACGTCATCATGATTGAAGAAAATATGGTTACCGGTTTTCAGAATATAGCCGGTAATACCGTCCATCAGCTGGTCGGCAGGCAGCTGTTTTACGGTTTGCTCGTCGAACTCGTCAACAAAGTAGGCAAAATCGATAATGTTGGCGTCGCGTTCATAAAACGCCACAAAGAAATTGTCCGCATTCATGAAGTCGCCAATGATTTCATGAATAGCAGAATACAGGCGGTTGAGGTGACTTACCGAACTGGCCAGCTCGGAAATGTCGAATAACGCTTTCTGAACGCGCTCGGCACGTTTGTACTTGTCTGTAAGCTGTTGAAGCTGCGGGATTAACTCGCGCAGCTCTTCTTCTGACAGCTCATTCTGCGTTAAATCTGATGACATTCCCTGGGCCATGACGGGTAGCGTAAAATTCGATCTGCTTACGCTACCTTATTTGCAGTAAAAAGGCGAATTTCCGTCCAAGCTGGAAACGCGATCAGATGCCTTCGATCATGTACTCAATAGCTGCTTTGATCTCGTCGTCAGAACACGCGCCACAGGTACCTCGAGGAGGCATTGCATTAATACCGTTCAGGGCATTTTCCCATACGCCGTCAAGACCACGGTCGTCCAGGCGAGGCTGCCAGTCTGCGGCTTCACGATATTTTGGGGCACCCAGTACGCCAGCACCATGGCAGGCAGAACAGGCTGAGTTGTAAACATCTTCACCGCTGCGGGCACCACCGGCCGCTGCGCCATTACCTGCTGCGCTTGCACCAGCAACGTGCACTTTACCTACCGGCTTGATGCGCTCAAGAATTTCATCATTATTGGTATCCTGCGCGTTTGCAGCGAATACGGTTAATGCAGAGGCGATAACACATAACCAGGTTTTCAATTTCACATCTGTCTCCAGGCAGTCTTTATTCGTTACATCTTCGTGCCCGATTATAACGGTAAATGATGCGTGAACAACTGTTTGCGGCTAAATACCTACAAAAACAGCGGAATAAAAATTCACCAACCAGACAGTGTGTACCCGCCATTGGCGACAAATAAGTTGAAGCACACCGCGCGCATCAGTATCATACGCCCACTCATCGCAGTCTGGCCGCTCTGGCAACGCTGCATGACAGGTTGCCACATGAAACATTTTTCATACCGCAATCCGCACATTTCGATGCACCCGTAGCTCAGCTGGATAGAGCGTTGCCCTCCGGAGGCAAAGGTCATAGGTTCGAATCCTATCGGGTGCGCCATTCTCCGCCTATATTGTGGCGAAAGTAATTGCTAACCTGAACGGCATCTGTGACCAGATTGCGACCAAATTCCTGTTTAACATCTCAATGTATCTTACGACCATGTGGCAATTGGCTATCAAATGCTAATGAGAAGCTTTGGTAGAAATCTAGCTGTTGATTCACAAGGTTTAAACTAGAGCGTGCGACTTTTAGTATGTCTTTCATAGCAGAAGATGTGATGTCGAAAAACCAACACGCAGCCTCCAAATTCTGAGGGTGGCTATTTATAGTGACGTCTCCCTGAACCTCGTTTGCTTTTTTCCGTGTTTCAATAACCAGAGTCCCTGAGCCAAAGTTTGGGTGAACAAACTCAGAGAGAAGGTCATAATAATCTAGTGATTTAGGGATTGGTCCTTTCTTTAACGCTCTTAAAGCATCATTGGAGTGTGTTTTTCGTACAGCTTCAGTTTCAACGTGTTCAGATGATTCACGTCCAGTTAGTTCGTATATAAAAGATGCCCAATCGAAATCTGAGCCCTCAAGCGACTTACGCAACCGCTCTATAGTCTCCAATTGCAAAGTGATAAATTCAGAATTCCAATTTTGTATTTTTTGCTCAGACGCTCCTACAAGTTTTGGGTAAGCGGCCAAAAGCTTTTTAGTCTGATTTGAATTTTTCAGAATCTTATTGTTATGAAGATAGAAATGGGCAATTTCTTCAAAAAGTGCTCGACAACAAGTCATTGCAACCAACCAATTTGCCGACTTTAATGCGTCTAAGTAACCTGTCCACAATGATTTCATCTTGTGGCCTGATTGATACAGCCATCTCCCTAAGAGACTTTCTACAACGTTTGATAGTGCTTCCACAGGACTCTTATACAAAACCTTCAACGATGATGGAGAGACCTCGTAGAATTCTCTGATACGTGCGCCTTTTAGATGGCAAATGATTTTGTCGAACTTACTGCACTCGTCTAAAAAATCAGAAAATTCCGACCGATTCTTTTCGGATAGAGAACCTTTAATGTCTGTATCTAACTGCCTAATCCAACTTGGAAAGAAGTCTTCCATCATCTGCCTCGTTACGGATAGAGTTTTTTAGTTTAAGACATATCCCATTCTTCAACTAAGCATAACGACTCTGGTGAGCAGCGCTTAATAATATTCTGATTTACTACGATATTCGGGATGTAATCTGCGCTGACATAGTAGTCATCACCGATCACATTTGAACCATACTTTTCCGGCTCTTTGATAAGTTGGGGTAGAACATAGTTAAATGGAACGGTATAGCGATTTGGGTAATAGTTGTTGCCGCCTCGATATTCAGCAATGCCTTGTTTTTCCAGTTTTTGTATCCATAAGCCGCTATAAGGGCCTACCTTAAAGGTGGCGAACAAATGACTGTTTCTGAGGCTGGCAAACTGGTCAATAGGGTGTTCTTTAACATCCTCATCAATCAGAAATATTTCATATTCAAAGCCAAGCAAATCAGTCTCCTGTACCTTTGAATATGTCAATTTTTGTCTCAAGACACTTTCTTAACATGAGGTCATGGGTTCCGATACCGAACCAGCTATCAGGCTTCTGATAAAAATCGAGGCCTCTGCCAATTTTAACCACCCAGCCGTTGTCGATGCGGATTTCTCGATCATGAAGGTGTTCATTGACCTTAATGTCCAGTTTGATGTCCAGTTCGAGCAAGCTTTGTTTAACCTCGCCGAGTCGTTCAGCTACCTCTTTTACATCAGTATCCTCATCGTAGCTCGTAATTAATCTAATGGTCTTGACCGTTGGCGTCTTAATTACTGCCTCGCAGAATCGAACGAAATTGTGAATTTGATGAGACAGTCGAATGTAAGGATCTTCTATTTCGACCGACTTAGCGCCTACTAGGTAAGGTGAAATAAGTGACTCGTAGCTATACCCGGTTGCCCCATAATGAATCGTAAAATGTTGTTCCTCAGGTTCAACCGTTTCGGCTTGTATTTCGTCTTGGTCAGCGACTTTAACAACGTTCTCTTTTGTCTTAATGACGGGTGCCGGCACATCATCATCAACAGGCAACTGCTCTTCATCAGCTTCGCCATGAATGTTCTTGCGAATTGGTTCTTGTGTCGCTGAAGCCTCTTTTGATTCAGGGCAGTAAACAACCACTTCTTCGCCTGATGATGAAACATAGGATAGGTTAATTCTTGCAAACTCATCATCCGACTTGCGTTTGTTCATTTGCTCTTTCACGCGGCGACGAGCTTCAACCGCATAAGCAACGTATTCTTCAAACTCTTCATCCGACGCCGTAACGCCCGGGTGCAATATCTTCAAGAAAGCAGCAACCGTCTTCTTTATGCCTTTCTCGTCTCGTCCCTCAACAGCACGACCCAGTCTGATGCGCTTACTCACCTCTTCATAGCGATTGGTTTGCTTAAGCTGATAATGAAAAGCTTCAGCTAAATAATCGGTAATGAAGCCATAGTTTGCGGTCAAAAAGTCGCTGCTGTTCTTTGGCATTTCCCAACCTGGCAAGTAGCATGCAAAGCGATCCATTACAGCGAGGTCAAATTCCTTGGGCAAAGGTTGAAATAGGTCATAGACATCTGAATTGACGATCTGCTCAACAGATAAATCAAGGTTTCCAACAAACGCCATCGACGCATCTGCAATCACCTCAACACCTCGGGAAAAGCGACCGTTCGCCATAAAATCTTTCATGATTTGAATGGTGTCGGGATCTTTGACTTTAATGCCACCTACTTCGTCGAATGCCACGGTATCCCAATAGCCGACCAAACCAATTTTTTTGCGTTGGTTATTGTAGAAAAGCGTCGCCTTTGTCGCTTGGCCACCACTAATTAGTGTTGAATAGGGCGAGAATTCACTGAAAAAGTAAGACTTACCGGTCCCGCGAGGCCCTAACTCGATAAAGTTAAAGTTTGGCTCAACTAATGGCAGTAGTCTGGCTATAAAATGCATCTTAACGCGATGCTCAAGCCTTGAAGGTTCCAAACCGACGGATCTTAGAATGATATTAATCCATTCTTCTCTGGAACAGCTTTTACGCCCTTCACAATATTGCTCGAAGCTAAAACGACTCAACTGTATAGGTCTTAAGTCCTCGATATAAAACGCGTAGTTGTCTTCCTCAATATCGTTGTAGGCAATCGTTACTTCAGCCCAAAGTCCTCCCTGAAGAAGGCGATCATTTTCTCGATAAAACTTTTCACCAATAGCGACTTTGCGCGAATCGAAATTTTCCAATGCCGCCCAATGTCGGCGGTCTTTCTCAACATAGTTCACGTGCACTTTGTCGATGAAGCGGTATTTACCCTTTGTTGCCACCTTCGACTGTGCTTTGTTGGCTTCGTTAGGCCTCACATAGTTGTCATTCAGTGTATCTAATACCGCTTCCATGCCGGCTTGAATTTCAGCTTCATCATCACTGGCACAATATCTGGCGAGCAAGAACTCAAGCACGAATGTAGGAACGTTTGTCCCTTTTTTTATGCGGTGTACCAGGTCTTTTCTGACAACCTTGCCTCCGAAGAGATCATTAAGCTTTTTATCAATTGAATCCATATTTACACCGTATAATCCGTCTCAAGTTCTACTTGGCAATAAGTCGCCATGGTCGTCGGGTTGAGTGCTTTAACCTTAAACACACCCTCGAATTCTAAGTGCATCTTAAGTGTAATTTGCGCTTTGTCACCTGGCCTTAAGGTTATAGTGCCCGTTGCTGGGTTAACTGCTCCCCCAGGTTTTGATTCGCCAACCACATTGTTTTTCTTGTCGTGGGCTTCAAGTAAGATTTCGAAATCACTGCCTTGTGAAAACATGTCTTGGGTCTCAACGGCAATTTCTATAACCGGCAACCTTGTCGTGATGCGTTTCGCGCCATTTTTGTAGCTCAATATCACGTTTGCCTGCTCAATGGGGGCTTGATCTGGAGCATCGAGTTGTAAAGTGATCACCGGTACCACGCACTCCTGCAATGAGGTGCCACCATGGTAATAAAGCATGCCCGATTTATATGACGCCATAGTAAGTGGCCCAGCAAGTTTAGGCATGTTGCTACGTATACCAACTTTATCTGAAGGCATGGCGAAATGATGCTGATCGGTAGCACCATCACCTAACAGACAGCGCTCGTGAATATTGAGCCAATCACCAGACAGTTTGTTACAAGTATCGCCCGCTTGTGCATGGGTATTCATAAAGAAACCATGGTCGGTAACAATCACGACATCACGGAATCCGGCAGATTTAAGTTTATGCGTGGCTACTCGGATGCGTTTGAGCGCATTCATTATTTCCGTTGGTGCCGTGTCAGGATGATTTTCAAAATGACCGTCAATTTCTACACTGCGCAAGACCAATAACTCGGTACCGTCGTCCACTTTAAACCGGTTTCGCACATAATCCTCCAGACGGCCTTCTTGAAAGCGGGCACCGTAACGCTTTCGAATCAGCTCCATGCGTTGGGTAACCGTTTTTATCTCTTGACCATTGATGGAAGGAACGAGCTTTCCATCTACCTTATTGAGCTCGAGACTCTTGCCTGCATCTGGTAACAGACTTGCCATACCAACTAGAGTGATACTAGGGAGCTGCGCAAGTGCTGGGGTAAGTTCAACTTTGCCGTCTTCTGCTAGTTGTTGCTCTAATGCAACACCTAGTTCGTAGCGAAGAGCATCTACCATTAAATAAGCAACTTTGTGACCGCTCTGGGCAAGTTTTGGTGCAACCAACTTGTCAAACACGTCCGTGTTAGAAAGATAACTAGTGAGTGGCCAGCCTTCACTCTGAAGGTGTTTGGTAAACAACAACTGAAGCTTTTCAATTAGTCGACCATATTGCTTGCGAACCTGCTGCTGAAGAGGGTGAAGGAGGCCTTGCGTGTCTTGCCAATCATAATCGCTCACTGCTTGCTCAAATTCCCGATGCAGCCGGTCAACTTCACGGAATTGCGAGATATAAAAAGTGACAAGAGCATCCATGGAACGAGTATGTTCCGCCAAAAGTCGTTCGTTATCCTGACACGCTTCGACTAACGCTAGGCTGGAACGAAGAAGATCCCACTGTGATTGACTCTCACCTTTACCCGTCCATACTGACTGAGCATGACGCGAGAGTATTTGACGTATTTTGTCAGTGTCGTCACGTTGCAGCGCCTCTATGGCTTGATTTAAAAAGGTTCGCTCTTCAAACGGAAAGGTATCCCGCTCTCCTAAATCTTTAATGCCGCTACATAAGGCTTTGAGATCTAATTCTGCCTCGGCACTTTCAGCGCGCTCGATATACGTAGCCTGTGTGCGTCGATCGCTGCGCAGCCGCTCACAAATATCTGTCAAAAGCGGCTCTGCTGCATCGGCAGCACGGGGCACGTCAACCAGTTGAGCCGGCAAGTCTTCTGGTAGATCAAATGCAAACTCACTAAATAACACAAAGCGCCATAACTCTTCAGCGATAGCAGACCAAGTCTTTCCTCGTGTTTTTAGTGTAAGACCAATGCTGGTATTAAGTAGATCTTTGGCTTCTTGTATCCAACTATCACTTGCCTTCAGGGCACTTTGCTGAGCATCGCTCGGTACCAACAGACTGAATAAAATATCGCGAGTTGACTCTACGTCCAATGTGGCTCGAAGATTTGGCCAGTTTAATCCACCACCAATGGCGTCGATTACCGCAAAACTAGGGTTAGAATCTTGATCAAATAGCGCTCTGACTTGGGTGGCGTGATCTGGCTTGGCTTTTAAACAAATACTTAAATAGCTATCACCATCGCTACTTGGGAAAACAGCACCGCAAGCACTGTATAATGCGTACGGGTCTTTTTGCTTGTCTTCATCTTCTAACGGTTTAGAGGCGGGTATATAAACTAACAGTTGGTCAATTTTATTTGACCCGAGCTCGTTCAACGCATGAATGGCCGCACCGCGAGCTTTAATGCTGGACTCCGTTGCATCAACTACTTCGCACTTTTCACTAGCTAGGGCTAAACAAGCTTCCCGGTAACGTTGCTCTGCGTCATACACAACTAGCACTTGGTATTTTTCTAATCTCGGCGCGAATACCTGCTCTTGAATGAATTTTTGAATACTCACTGTTTATTATTCCCCATTTGTCGCTCACTTTTGAGCGGCAAATTACTTTATAGATCATTTAAAGGCTAAAGTGGCCCACAAATATCTTCGTGGATATTCTATGCACGACAAGTTGGCTTGCCGTGCATATTTCTAAAAATATGAGCTAAAAAGCATTCACACCTTCGGCCAAGTTTAATAATTCCGGAAATATGTACACGGTCGCACGACGACCAGCGCCCTTGCGCATCGGCCGCAAAATTTCAGCATTACCTAATTCGGTCAGCAAGCGTTTGGCTGTTGCATCAGGTATGCTCGCATGGCCAGTAAAATCGGTGGATTTAAAAATGGGACGCTCAAATATCCAATCCAGCGCATGTATCGCATATTGGGATCGGGTGACCGCCGCTACTTTGACCTTCATTTGGTTATACAGGGCTAAAATATCAGCCGCCTTAGTTTGGTTGAGCTCGGCCTGTTGTTTAATCGCTTTAAGGAAGAAAATACACCATGGTGTCCAATCGCCTTGTGCAGAAACGGCTAAAAGACGGTCATAATATTCATCACGATTGGCCTCGAAAAAAGCAGAGATGTAAAACATTGGTGCTTTAATTAGACTACGTTGCCATAAAAACAGTGGCACTAGCATTCGCCCCAAACGTCCATTACCATCTAAAAATGGGTGTAGGGCTTCAAATTCTGCATGTAACACAGCCAGCTGTACTAGCATGTCTGGTTCTTCAGTATGAATGTACTTTTCAAAGGCAGACATACCATCGGGCAATTTGTCCGCACTAATTGGAACAAAGCGGGCAGTATCAATCGTACATCCGTGTGGGCCGATCCAATTAGGAATTTTGCGATATTCACCCGGGCTTTTATTGGTCCCGCGAACACCGCTCATAAGCACCGCATGAGTTTCTCGAATCACGCGTTGGCTCAAAGGAAATGTTCTCAACATTGATTCAGCATGTCTGATAGCCGCTCGATAATTTAATACTTCTTGAATATCGGCTTTTCTGTCTGGTGCAAATTCCGCGGTATCGCTTTCACCTTGTGCTTCATACTGCAATACCTCCCCCATAGTTGCTTGGGTGCCCTCAATTCGGGAAGATAGCACTGCTTCTTGTGTAGTAAGGGGGCTCAGCAACACTGCTGCATTGGGGATGGCGGCCAAAGTGCCATCATAGCGGGCGATGGCCGCATTGGCCGGACCTATATGCGGAATAAGTTGCTCCCAGTCGATGTCTTTGGGAGGAAATAACCCTAAGTGATATTGAACTGCTGCCATTATTTTACCTCTTCCGCGAGCTTTTTAACCAAAGCTGTCAGCTCTGCTTCATTAAGGTCTTTCGGTTGCCATTCAAGCTTGGTTTCTCCGGTGAGTTTTTTGCCGCGTTTTACCGGAACCTCAACCTCGTGCCAAAAGTGATCTTCTACATCATGAGCGATGGCGAGACTGCGATCTTGATGACACTTTCGCAATACTCGTTCTGGCCAAATGCTGCAGGCCAAGTGCGCCCAGTCGTAGTCTCCGTTTTCCAGCTTCTCCCAGGTTTCTTTGAGCTTCTTCTGCCAGGCTCTGTGTTGGAATAACTTCCACAACGGCGCAGCAGTAATTTGCACGCCATCATTTAAATTGGGCTTCCAGAATTTAGCCAAACGCAGCAATTCATCACGAAAGTCACGAAGCTCCGCGGCCAAGTCGCTGAGTTTCTCAAGTTCTTTTTCTTCCTGGTTACTACGGGCGGATTTGCTGCGAAGGCCAGTCAGGTCTTGTTCGACTTGTGTTAACTTTCCGTGTGGTCCATCAATGAAATCGTTGACGCAGGCATAGAGGGTTTGTTCATTTAGGCGGTTATAATAAACCCATAGGGTCATTGATTTAGAATGTGATTGCATTGGCAGATATATCGGGGCTTTTCGTCCGTTCTTACTGTATCGAGACAAATGAAAATCAAAGAATTTATTGGGATTTTTTAGTAGCTCAGATAAAGTTTCTATGTCTGACAGAAGAGCCGTTAATTGTTCGTCTGCTTGAACTTTAAGGCTATTAAATATCGCTAACAATTCTTCTCGTATACTAGCGATTGATTCTCCATGTAAACAGATAACGGAACGTCTAGACTCATCACTATTCAATGCAAGTGACTTCAAGGCTTCTTCTGCGAATGGATCTAGATTTGCTATGCAGGCATGCTTATCTTCGATCGAAACTAGTTTCCAACGTCCAAATAGCAAACCGAGTAGATATGAAAACGAGTCAAGCCAGTTGTATTTGTACCAATTCACTGCGCGTCGATTAGCCCATTTTGGCATTATTTGTTCATTGATGAATGCCAAATCTGATTCCTCTAGATTTAGCTTCTCTAGCATTAACTTGTTTGCATTTTCTTCTGAAAGATCGATCGCGGTGAGAGCCGTTTCCTTAGCGTGATCAAATTCTTCTTTACTAAAAGGAGGCCTCAAAAACGCGTGATCGATTTCGTCAAATGACGACAGGAAACGAACATTCTGATAATTCTGAAGTGCATATTTTTCAAGTGTGGCTTGTTCATTTTCACTCAATCTAGGAAATGGAATCCTAGCAACATCACCTTCTTGATATTGCGGGTTCATCGACCAGCTTTCCTTTCTTAAGGACACTAAATATTGGCATGCAGGTGTGTTAATAGCTTGCATTAACGCTGCATTGCTAATGTTCCTACCAAAAATGCCTTTCCCTGCGACACTAAAATAGCCTCCAGCAGGAATAATGCTGGTGCGCAAGAATGTAGTACGTTGACCAAACGTCAGGCCAGGCTCAAAATAATCGTTCTCAGGGTGTAAAACCCAATCTAGATTACCATTTAGATACGGATATTTTTGGATGAGATTTGCTTTAATTTCAGCAAGATCGCCAATGTCTTTTAATACAAGTTCTACATCTGAATAATACGCAGTTAGCTCACCGCCTTTTGCGTATGGCTTCCATCTAGTTTCATTTTGTGGCACTTCCCACCAAGCTCGTGAGTATCTGTACTCATCCCTTGGGGCAAGTCCCATTTGTACACTCGCATAATTATCATCCAAAGCTTTCAAACGAGGCAGTGTATTAAGAAATTCGTTACTCACCCAATAACAAAGTGGCGCATCTGGAAGCCTTAAGAAATCCTGAATCTTTCTTAGTCTTACCCTTGGATCCATCAAATCAAAGGATGCAAGAGCATATAAAGAGCTAGGCTTGTTTTCAATATCATGAAACATTCCAAAGCTAGCATTTGCCGAAAGGTTGCTTTGACTTCTAATGACATAGCATGCGGTTTCATTCATGGCGTCGTCTAGAATCCCTTCTCCTAGATCGGCCATAAATTCAATTTGGCTTTTGCCAATCGCAATATCTCGTCGCCATTGGCTGAGAGAGTTTAAATAAAAACATGTTCTTGAAGTAATTGATCCAAACAGGGCATTTGGATGGGTTATATCAATGGCTCTTGTATAAAAAGAAGAACCAAGTTCCGCGACACCGGAGCCCGAGTACTCAGTGTCCAAATACTTTGCGACTGATTTATTACCTTGACCGAAAGGAGGGTTCATTAACAGCACGTCAAATCGCTTTCGACATAAATCAATAAATGCAAATCCCTTAGCGGCATCCTTAGCAAACAATCGTTTCTGGTCCGCATTCGATTCCGCCTGGTCGGCGTATTCTCTCAGCGCCTCCAGAATACGCTGCTCGGCATCGTCCCAAAAGGTTTCATCATCTATACCACGCAAGTCAAACGTCTGAGTGGTTTTTGACGTCGCTGCTTTTAACTCTGCCGGAAACATATCTTTAGACATGTTTTTACCGCTTTCCTTCTGCCACTGCTCACGGGCTTTATGAATGGCGGTTTGAATTTCTTCTTCGATTTTCAGCAAGGTTCCGGCTTCACCGGCCAACTGCATTTTGTCGAAGATCACTTCTAGCATCTGGCCTAATACAGGAGGGTTCAGATTGCTAGTAAACTCTTGCAAAAGAGCTTTCTCGCCCGGCATAGGTTCGGCGCAGACGATATTGGATTTAACAACGGTCGGGCGCTGTTGAGGTTTAATACCTTGCTGGTGCCAGGCCCGTTGGGCGCGCTGCCATAAACTCAAACCGGCGATTTGTACCGCGCGAGGGTCAATGTCTACCCCGTGGATATTGTGCTCAATGATGAGTTTAGGTATCTGCTGCTGAAATGCCTTCAATGAATCAAACGTGCTTAGCAGCGACTGCTGACCTTCCTCCCGAGTGAAGGCATCTTTCCCCAATTGCTGTTCTAGCTGCCAGGCTTCGAGGTAAATGCGTTCAAACAAGTCAAAGGCATACAAACCAAAGTGCATGGAGCCGCAAGCCGGATCGAGCATGCGAATACTGCGAGGGTCTTTAAGAGGTCGATGGGGAATATATACTGGCTGTTTTAGCAGTTCCTCTTGGCTTAAAGCTTCTGTTTCGTCGTGCTCTGACTCAGGTGCATTCTCACCGGGCTTTAAGAAAATTTCAGACGGGCGACGTACCAGGTAACAGCAGCTATCCACCAGTGCGGTGTTGCCCTGGGTCATCTCGTACCAAATGCGTCCAAGGGTATTGTCCGTTAAAAACTCGACCACATAGCGAGGCGTAAAAAACTGGTTGCGTACCGCTAGCTCGCGGCTATTGCGCGGTGCCTGAGATTCGGCGCGCATTTTCTTGCGCTCTTCTTGGGAATTAAAGTACTGGTAAATCCATCCAATTGTCTCGTCTTCCGCCCACAGGTGCTCGATTTCATGGTGATTTATTTCGGCTAGAAGTTCTAACAGCGCACTTTCACGAGGAAACAATAAACCCTGGGTACTGTGACGGTCGAATAAGACAGCCAAGTCGAGACTAAATTCATCAAATAAGCTAAATAAGTAGTTGCGGTAAGCATCACCAGTTTCGCCCAGAGCTGTACCTGAAAGCTGTCGATAAAGCTGAAAGCCTTTTGAGTTGTGAGCTTTGGCAACAGACTCCAGCAAAAAGCCGCGTGCCTCGGCCATTCGCAGTGCAGACAGCCTATTAAGAATGGTAAATGCCTGTTCGCGGACTATACGATCTAATACTTGTTTAATTCGGTCCTTTTCACCTTTTCCCGGAGTCGTCGTCAAATAATGCGCGAGCGTTTCCCGCAATAGATGAGCGGTTTGCCGCTGGCGGTTGTCCAGGTGAGTAAGGCTTTCAATAGTCGCTATCGTACCTTGTTTTGGATCCAAGCCATAAGTCGCCTGAAGCTGGCGAGTAAATTCTTCACTCAAAATTGCCCGTGCATTACTCACAAATTTTTGCAGACGATTGCGAGTGCTTTGATCAAATGCCATTCAATGTCTTCCTATTATTCTTTTACGCCCATTGCCCCGGTTTTCCAGGCTAGTTTTGTTTATTCGTCAGTGTCATTTACATTGATTTCGAGTTCGAATTCATGGGCGAATTTTAATTCTCCACGCAGTTGCTCTAGCTGGGTAATAAGCTGGTTAAGCTCTGTCATGCTAGTAATGCGCTTTTTGGGCTGAAGGCTGCGGGTGATTTTCTGCTGGCCAGCTTTTCTTGCTTCTTCCTGCTCTTCTCTAAGCTTATCCTGCAGACGCTGCTGTCCAATATCTTGGATACGTCCCTTTAAGTGTTGCAACTGCGACTGGATGCTGTATTCCTGATTGACTAAGGTACGCAAGCCAACGAGATCTTCTGTCGCGGTTACTGCCAGATTTTCTAAATCACTTTGTATATTGTTTTGTTCTTGCTGAGTGAGTTCTTTCCACTCTGCAATACGCGCCAGGTCCTGCTCGGCATCTTTAATACGCTGACTTTGTTCGTTCTGCAGGGTAATAACCGTATCGCGCACGCGGCTCTTAATATGCGTAAGTTGACTTGCAAAGTCGGTGTGATATTTAAAAAAGTCACTTTGGCTTAAGCGGTCACTCAATTCGCTTAACGTGTCAGCCAACTCAGTCTTTAAGACTCCTGGCGTACCACTGGTTGGCAGGGCATCCAATGCGTTACGGTATTCTTGAAGCTCAGTGATCGTTTCTTCTAGCCCTTGCTCCAGACTGCGCTTGAGTTCAGCAGCCCACTTCAAATTATCGAAGAGCTCAGATTCCTCACCACCTAGTCTCGCAGGCGCATCGGAGGCGTCAATAAAAAGTACATCTTTGATTTCACCACTAAGGGTATCTACACGTTCTGTGCCTGGTAAACCCAGTCGACGCAGCTTTTCTGCTAAAGGCCCGTATTGGTGTTGTAACTGAGGAAATAACTTAATGGTAGCCTTACTGATTTCATCTTCTAATTGGATGACAACTTCACCGGAAAGCTCAGTCAGTCTTTGTGCAGCCCTATCCAGAGCTTCCATACTGGGTTTTTCGATCCTAAGCTCTACACCGACTGACTTAAATGAATTATTGGTTTTAAGAGCTTCTATTGCTTGTTGACCGATTACAGTCACTTCGCGGCCAGCAACCTTAAGTTTGATCTCTCCGGCATATAGCATTGCAGCTAATAAATAACGCAATGTATCCTGTGACCAGCCGTAAGGAGCATCAGTAAATATTTCGCTTAAGCGCTTGCCCTCAATGGTACCTTGGCGCTCGATAATGTCGCTGATACTCGTAATAGCTTTATGCTCGGTATTGATGGACGGCCTACCACCATTGCGTTGCACCAAGCCCAGCGGGTCAATTTCACTGGTGATGCCTGCCAAACTGTTGGCACTGAGAAACTTCTCGGCTAGGTTAGTGTTAGCTCTAACCGGTGCTTCGTTATAACGGTCAAAAACTTGTTCAGCTACCTGACTCAGGTGTTTTTTTGCGGCTTCCAGTAGCTTGAGGTCGAGACTTTCGATGGCCGTTACTTCACCCCTGAAAATAAAAGATCCTTGAGTCAAGCTGCGGCGCAGCAAGCCTTCTAGCTCGGCCATCTTGCGATTGGCGATATCGCTTTGGCTGGCACAATATTCTTTAACCTCTTGGTCTGGTTCATTGCGGTACTTGTTTGCAATTTCCTTGCAGCGGTATATATCTCCGACGAGCTCATCCATTTCTGGAGAAGTGCGCCCGAGTGCGAAAATTGTGTACTGCGTTGTTTTGTGTCGACTCTCATCAGTTAAGCGCGCCTTAGCCGCGTCGTAGTCTTTTACATCAACAAGCTCTACGATGGTCTGAACGGTATTACGTTCTCCGGCAATTGATGCAGGAATACCTCCAGCATATTGAGCCTTAAGCCCCGTTTGCACAGATAGTGTCCCGTGTAGGTGTGTTGATGGAAGAGGGGAGTAGGATTCTTTAAGGGCTTCACTCTGAATCCTGCGTAATTCAGCACTACGCAAGGGAATGCTGGCTCTCTCTTGCTCTATATCATTGAGCTTTTCGCTGAAGAAGCACAGATTGCCTTCCTGTTCACCGAAGGGGACGATTGCATCGTTAATCAGTTCATCAACAGCCTGCTTGACTGCATCGGCATTGGACACATCGCTAATGCCGGCATGCATTAAGCTGGTGATGTTTTGCAGCGAGATAGGTAAGTTACCCAAAATCTGCAGCACACATACGGTCTTTGCAATATTTTGATGTAATACCGAGTCAGGAAAGCGAATCTTCACTTTACTCACTGACTGGTAAAGAGAGAGATAGCCCTTTTCGATATCTTTCTTCAATGCATCGAACAAAGTAACGGTGTTGGCAAGCCAACCTACTGGCTGATTTGCTATTGGTGTAGAGTCATCAACGCCTTCGACTAGCACATCTTGAATCACTTTTATCGCAGAGCGCAGGCCGATACCGCCTGTTGATTTGGCGAGTGCGCCAAGAAGGTGCAGCAAAATATCAAAGTGTGCGGGTAAGAACGGGTATAGATTAACGAAGGTCTGCTTGTCAAAATCTGCACCATACGCGCGAGCGTCAACCAGCTTGGTGTGATTGCGAAGCGCTTGGCCATGCTTATCAAAAAGAGAGCCCAGTTCAGCTTCGCCGGAGGGGGATTTGCCCAAGAGTCTGCTATAGCATATTTCTTTGATGTCATTGGCTTCGAGATCGATTTGAATTGGGAAGCGGTCTTTCAGCTTGTATAACTCTGGTGAGTTTAATGACGCTTTTGGGTCATCCTCAGTCAACGTTTGTTGCGCTGTACCGATCACCCAAACTTTTCCATCGCCAATGTTTTTCAGGTTTTTAGCTAGGCCGTCCAAGTTCAGAATCAGGTTTTGGCGAGAGCCTACATACTGACCCACTTCGTCTATGATGAAGATGATATGTTCTTTACCTGACGCCTCACGTGCGATTTCTATCATTTCTTCAACGCGATCGTTTTCAAAACGAATAACCTCACTGGTTTCCGTTGTGAACGATGTTGGTGTTTTAAATAGAGCCGGATACATCTGGTGAGCCAATTCGGGAATGACACTGTCGACAACTAACTCGTCGTTACGATAATCGCCCCAATCTAGGCCTTCTGTGTAATCACTAAACAGTTTTAAGAATTCACTGTGACGATCATCTTTCTTTACTCTGCGTTCAAACGCAGCCACTTTAAGGTTTCGTGAATATCCTGCCCATTGCAGCACCTTGTAATAGAGCACGGTAGACACTTCTTCCATCGTTGCTCCAGCTACTTGCTCGCTGGCAAGGTCTAACATCAGTACAGCAGCAGGGAATTGCTTGGCAACCGACGATAACAAGGCTTTTGTTGTTGATTTTTTTAATCTGTCTTGAAGGTGCTGAATGAATGGGGTGCCGTCGATTTTGATATTGTCATCAAATGCAAGACCAAGATATTTAGTAAATGAGCTTTTACCAGAGCCATAGAAGCCCGACACCCAGACGCCGACCTCATTTTCTCCGCCGGCCGCCATTGCCGCTTGCATTTTTGAAAGTAATTTTTCGAATTGCTCTTCAATACTCTCAGTAACAACGTATTCTGAAATTTCTGCCTTGAGTCTAGCTTCTTGAGAAACGCCATAGGTGATGACTTTCTCAATATTACGATAGATGTCTTTGTTATTGTCGAATAGTGACTTGATTTCCATTTCTACTTCCTGAATCTTTTGCTATTGAATTAACCGCCAACGTGTACTGAACGATAGTTCCCATCTTCCGGATAAAACCCAAGAAACTTCAATCGGGTTTTTCCAGTTCGTACCCCAGGGTAAAAAAATACGGTTGGAACGTGGAACTTGCCTTGTAATTGACTTTCTATCGAGCCGATCCTGAGATAGGGGTGAAGCGCCTCTATATCGGTCACCAAAAGTATATTGCTTGGTTTATCCTCAAGCTCTGCAAGCACGGTCTCGAGCTTGTTTTGCAATGCGCCTTTTTTGGTAAGAGCTTCAGCCAACGAATTATTGGTTTTTTGCCATTGAAGCGGCGCTGCTGAATCCTGCTTTTCCCACGTTTTTTTTATGAACGGTGGCATCTCATCAAAAACCTCTTGGATTGCCTGAGCGATAGAAAAACGATGAACAGTCCAACCGTCATTCTTGAGCTTAGCCTCCCACGCTGGCATTTGGCGCTTTACTTCCAAAATTTGCTCAGGTCTAAAAACCAAATAGAAAATAGGTTCAAAGCTGGCGTGGGCAAATTCTCGCCCTGCGCGAACGCGTTCCATCAGTTCATTGAAATCAGCCTTCAATGATGACATCGATTACATCCTCCATCGTCTTTAACTGCCAACTTATACGGGTGACATCCCCCGCAGATTGAACAATCAACCATCCATTCTTAGCCAGCTTCTTCAGCTCCTCTCTTACATCTAAAGGTTCCAGGCCTAATAGTTTCCAGCATTTATGATTTATTACTGCGTTATCGCCTAATCCAGAAAAATGAAGCCAATAAGAGAGATAAAGTGCCGTTGACTGCTGCAATCTAACGGGTTGAATTGTGCGTTTAGACACTCGGCCAGAGGACAAAAGACCATAATCGGCGCAGCAACCAAGAAGGTACGAAGACACTCGTTTGATCATTGAGTCGGCCCATGGTTTTTGTGTTTTTCCTTCTCGGACAGCATTCAAGACGAACTCCCTTGCGTCATCATTAGTAATTATATCGTGGCCGCCGGAATACTTGCCCCAGAAAATATCTGTAATGAAATCGAATAAAACTTGATTTGCTAGTGCAGTGTGAATAAGTAAAAATTGAACAAATTCAGCAGAGGTGGCCTTTGAAGCCAGCCTTTTAAGATTTGTTGCCACGCCGGACTTGATATAACGAGGTACAAAACATTCGCTAATGATGTTACGTAACCTTCTTGCTGAAATCATCGGAAAAAGGCCTGAATTCAGCGATTTATTATACAATTCAGTACTCGTCATGCCCTCATCATATAAAGAGAGTAAAAGCTTGGTCTCCTCAACTAAACCGAGCCCAGCCCCTAACTGTGTGGTGTAAAGCTTTTCTGAGTTAGGCTTCGGCATTTTGTCCCCTCATGAATGGGAGGCATTTGATACCTTGTTTGAATGCACTTAGATATAAACCCGCACTAGTTAGCAGTAGATGCTCCAAATTCTTATCTTCAAACAATCCTATGTTGGTGGGGCCATCTTGTGCGATAGCTTCAATAGCCAATTCCGATAATCGTTGCTGCGCATCTTCTATGGACTTCAGATTAGCAATGGCTTGGTGTTCGGCTGTCATTTGTTGCACGGCATTTGCAACGTCTCGTTCAATTGAAACGGGAAGCCTGTAAAGATGATAGTTATGCCCGACTCCAACATACTCATCATGCACTAACAATGCGGCCTCAGCGACACCGTGATATTGCGACAGTAGGGTAGTCCTTGGAAAAGTATGTTGTAAGAATGCACCGCTAGAAGCGCCCAAAAAATTACTTCCCCACCAGTTGTGCTGTGCCTTTTCTCCAAGGTATCCGACAAGAAGCCTAATTTCTGCAATTACCTCAGCGACTTTATTTTGCATCCGATACTTTCTCCAGTAACTCGCCCACTTCACAATCAAATAACTCACACAGTTTGTCGATAGCATCAAGGTCGATGCGTTGAGCTGTCTCTTTGTAAAGAAGGGTGACTGTATTCCGGTTTAAGCCGGTTTCTCTGGCCACATCCATTATCTTCATCTTTTTTTCGCCCATCAAGCGAGCTAAATGACACCTAATCACACCGTTTAACCTCGTAAATGACTTAATGTCATTCAGGATGGCAAAAAGCCATTGACAAATGCATTTTGTGATGCATAATGTCATTTAGAATGACAAATTGAATTCTGAAATGAATATTTGCTTTTTAATCTATCACAAAATGAGGTAATAGCCATGCAAGTCATTTCTCACTATCTAACCACCGCGGAGCTATCGAAGCTCATCAAATACGACTGTCGTACCATTAGGGAGCGACTTAAAGACTCTGTTTTGATTGAGGGAGTTCACTACATCCGTCCTTTCGGAGGCCGGAAAATACTGTATGACTGGGAAGCGATCCAACGGGATATGAAAAAGTTTTCTCAGGATGCCATGGGTATTCCAATGACTAACGGAGGTTTGTCTCATGGCTAGCATCAATGTCAGAAAGGAGACAGGGAAATTATATATTGATTTTCGGTATCGAAATATTCGCTGCAGGGAGCAAACAGAGTTACGAGATACACCGGGTAACAGAAAGCGACTGCAGACACTGGTTGATAAGGTAGAGGCAGAAATATTACTTGGCCAGTTTGATTACGCTGCAACGTTTCCGAACAGTAACAAGTTAGCGAAGTTTCAGAAACTCGATGCGGCCAATAATAGCGTAGCGGTTGTTCCTACGTTCGCTGAGTTTGCACAGCTTTGGTTTGACGAGCTTTCCGTACAGTGGCGAGAGAGTTACAAAAAGACGGTGGAGCTGCTGTTGTCATCCCGTCTTATTCCCTACTTTGGAGAACTTTCATTAGATGAAATATCTAAGCCACAAATTCTGCAATTTCGTGCTGAATTATGTAAACAGCAAAAGCCTGATGGCACGTGTTTATCTCCCTCATATATCAACCGGTATATGAAATTGTTACGCGCAATCTTGAATGAGGGAGCAGATAGGTATGAGTTCCAGACACCTTATAAAGGAATAAAGCCGCTAAAAGTTAAGCGGACTGATATCAACCCTTTTACACCTGACGAAATAGTCACGTTGCTTGAGACTTTGCGAGAAGACTTTCGTGATTACTATACAGTTCGCTTCTTTACCGGAATGCGGACCGGCGAAATTGATGGGCTCAAATGGCGTTATGTCGACTTTGAGAAACGTCTAATCTACATTCGCGAAACCATCGTCGGTGGCAGAGAAGAGTATACCAAGAACGACTTTAGCCAGCGCGACGTGCAGATGAGTGAGCCGGTATATCAGGCGTTAAAGTCTATGCAGGAAAGAACCGGGCAAAATACGTTTGTCTTTGTGAATCAGAATGGAAATCCATTAGATCACAATTTGGTCACAAAACGGGTTTGGTATCCATTGTTAAGAAAACTTGGGTTTGAGAAACGCAACCCGTATCAGACTCGTCATACTGCAGCCACGTTATGGCTCGCATCTGGGGAAAACCCCACCTGGATTGCTTATCAGTTGGGGCATGCCAATACTGAAATGCTATTTCGTGTGTACAGTCGTTATGTTCCCAATCTGACTCGTCAGGACGGGCGCGAAGCGGATAGCTTGTTTCTTCGTATTCTTAATAAACCTAATGAGAAGTGACCTAAGGGAGGCGATGATGAATCATAAAGATGATATTTCAAAACAACCTATGCTGACCCGGGTCAATGAACTGAACCGGTTCATCGGTAAATATGTGATAACTCGCGTGCGACACGGATACGATGCCAAAAAGAGAAAATTCACAACATTGACGTTGTCAGATGCGTCAGCAGTGATTCAGGTGTATTGCGATTACGCGCGATATTTGGAAGCTGCCGTTACCCCGTCATATCCCGCGTTTGTCGAAGTCACATTACTCCAAAACGGTAATGTTTACTGCTTTTGGTGTAAATATTTGGAAAGGTGTGAGTACGGGAGCGCTATAGGAAATCATTTATCCGCGATCCCCTTAGATCTTTGCCAAAGCCCATCCTCACTGGCAGACCTGGTTGATTTGTACGAGCAAATTACGGACTGCTACCTTAGAGAGTTTCTGACAAGCGTTTTGCTGCAACCGGAAGTGTGTCACAAGTTTATACAGTGTCCGGCGAGCATTAACTATCATCATAATTATCCCGGCGGCCTGCTTGCTCATTCTGTTGAGACTGCCAAGATCCTTGCTAATGAGTGTTTCTTTGGGACTATAGACAAACAAGTCGCCATCGTTGCAGGTTTACTTCACGATATCGGGAAAACTCAAACATTGTCGCCTGATATACAAAGAACGCAGATTGGAAAGCTTGTGGATCATGGGCAACTGACACTGGAAATATGTGCAGTTCAACTCAAACGACTCAGTGAACAATCGCCTTATTTCGCTAATCAACTTCGGCATGCCTGGACATGTTACTCACCGAATGCAAGGTTTGGTTTCAAACCTCAAACAGCCGTCGCGAGGGCACTTCAATATGCTGACAAGCGCAGTGCTGACGGTGCTTTACATCGTCCATACAGACTGACCAGCTAAGATGATTCATAACCGTGGTTATGAAATTAATTAAATTAAAGAAATTAAACATATAGGACGACACTATGGCGCGTCATCCCGAAGTTTCAGAAAAAGAAATCATCCAAGCGGGTCAGGAGCTCGAGTCGGCAGGAAAAATGGCAAATCCCGGGGCAATCAGGGCACACCTTGGTTATCGGGGAGGATTATTGCGCATAAAGGAAATCTGGGAGTCTTTCCAACGGCGGAAGTCTGAATCGCTTCATGATAAGCAAGTTTTCGACATTGATTTTGAAGCGTTGCCTGAGGACTATGCGCAGAATGCGGGACAATTAATTACACGAGTCACAACTGCACTAGAGCAAATGACCATAGAAGCCTATATGCACAGTCAGCAGCTCTTTGAAAAAAGAATAAAGGCATTGGAAAAATCACACGCGGCGCAAATGGACACACTCAGGCAGGCAGAGATTGATGCTGACCGGTCAATCACAAATCTGGAGGATGAACTTGAACTCGCCCAGTCAGAAGCCAAGTCTCTGGCGGAGCAGAACGCCAAATTGCTGATTGAAAATGCAGAACTCAAAGGACGTCTATCTGCTTTTGAAAGCAAATAGCAGATTCGCAACTCTTATCGAACAGACGCTTCAATCTTGTGTACTCTAGATTCGTCATATGTAGTAGCTCATGTCTGAACTGTGCAGGTTGAGTCATCATCCGACAGGCAGCCTTAGAAGAAGCAGAGTACTTAACGAGCTTCAAGTCTGAATTATCAAAGTCGAGAAGTATTGATCTCAGCGGCTGATATGCCGATAGGAGCATGCTGATCGCATGATAACCCCCAGAATTTTATAGCCTATCCAAAGAATATGAAAGGCTCGTTAAAGGACTTTTTCATGTTCACTTTGATGAACGTGATTAATTGCAAAATATTCATTTTTACTTAACAATCAATCTGATTATATTTTTGTAGTTACGCCGTTAAAAGGAGTTAAGGCTGTGGACCACAATACGCAACTAGTCATGACTACAGTGGTAACATTGGTCATGTTACTAACGATGATTGGCACCTATCTGGTCAGCAGGAAAGAAGATTGTCTCGTAGATTGGATTGGCGCAGCGGCTGCGTTTTTCCTGAACAACCTTATTTCACTGCTTTATCATTTTGTTACGTTACCCACACTCCCCACTCTATTGGTCGTGAATCTGTTATTTGCCATGGGTCACGCATTACTGTTTAGCGGAGTGAGCAGAGTGACCACTGGGAAACCTGCCTATCGGGTATGTTTCGCAGCGACGGCCCTATTTTTTGCAGTTCATTTTTACCCAGGAGCTCTAGAGTCACCTGCACTACGTATTATTCTGTCGTCGCCGGTCGTCATTCTGCTCAATCTTGCTTCCATTATTTTGCTATGGCGGCATCGTAGTAGTGAATTAAAAGCAGCCTATATAACGATTATGGGTATTTTCGGCATCTACGCTTTCCTTTATGCGCTACGAGTGGCTGTCTTGGCATCAGGTAATATCACGCTTTCACTTCATGATAACGCGGCGCTTCTTTCCATGTACCTTGTGCTTGCCATAACTTTTTATTTTCTTATCACAGTCAGTTTTGCGTTTCTAATCGCGTTAAAAAAGGAAATGCAGCTCAGGTTAAATGCGATTACAGACCACCTCACGGGAATGCTCAACAGGAAAACACTCGATACCCTAGCTGAGAAAACCATCAATCAGGCAGCACGAAACAATGAGCATGTTGCCTTCATCGCGATTGATATTGACCATTTTAAAAAGATTAATGACAACTACGGACATGATGTAGGCGACGCTGTAATTAAGAAGGTCAGTGAGGCAATTAAAGAAGAAACACGTGACAGCGATGCCCTTTTTCGTTTGGGAGGCGAAGAATTCCTCCTGCTTGCAACGCTCAAACAGAAGGAAGAAGCCTCAGATCTTGCCGAACGCGTTCGAAACAACGTTTTCACGAGAACATTTCAAGTAAATAGCGATGAAATGAGTAATATCAGTGTGAGTGTTGGATTTGCAACCATCTCTGGTTCCGCAATCAGTTGGAAGGAAGCCTTGAAGCAAGCCGACCAAGCACTCTACAAGGCAAAAGAAAAAGGCCGCAACCAAGTGATACGTTGGACACAGGAGGCCTTAGTGTAAAGTTGGTTATCGTGGTCCTGTCTACTTTCTCTTTAATTGGACAGTTCTAAATTTTGAGTCCTCGCCGCTTTCCCGCACAGAAACTCCAGTACCTGGAGATGATGTCAATATTCCCGAGCCATCCCCGTTAGTACTATTACTACTTAGTCTGATTATGATCGTGTTCAGGCGCACATTAGTGCTACGCGGGCGAGGGTAGGGCCCCATTCACAAGGAAGTCCTCTATCCGGAACAGTATGGGAAAGCGTTGAGGGATCGAGAATCGCACTGTTCCCTCCACTGCATGAGTCTCACAAAGGACGTTGGTCATATTTTCCGGAGCAGGGGAGACAATGACGTCGATATTATCAATCGCCACGTTCACCCCCTGTTTCGTCCTGGCAGACTGAAAGCGAATGAGCTCCGCTCCCTGATTTCGTAGCCATGCACCTACTTTCTGGGTGGCGTTATAGTCTAGTTTGCTAGTCAGTATGGACTGCATGTCCTTGTCAGTGATCCTGGCCAGGTCCACGGCATTGGTGGTTTGAGCACGTACACTGAAATACTGGTGTTCACTGACTACCTTGTCCTGATAGGGCGTTTCCATCCCGTCAAATAACACGAACCGGTAGTACGCCGCTTCGGCCAAACAGGTTTCAACGTCTTCACTGGCATAATAAAAACTGTGTTCTGCCCGGGTGCCAAAGCGTGAGCCTTCTTTTAGCGGTGGGTATCGAAAGGGCGTTGCAATGAGGTAGTGGTAGCTATCGTAACCGTCACGGTTTGGCGGCTTATAGCCGTCAATGATGTCTTCCAGCAGGCTTTGCTCATTGAGGTCGTCCACCAACGTCAGCGTTGCCGCACGCTCCTGGGTTTCGACGATACGAAACACATCATTGTCATAAGAGCAAAATCCTCCCGCTTTTGCCAGACACGCCTCTGGAGTCATACTTTTGCTCTCATGGCATCCAGGTATTCATTGATGCTTACGAGGCCGGTTACGCGCATGACAAGTTCCGCGGGTACGCCGTTAAGGTGTTTGTTGCGTGTGGTGAACCAGTGCAGCATGGCGTTTTCGTCGCCACCCATTAAGGCATACAGTGACCGGTAGGCACGGATAAACAACACCTGAAGTTCATATTCCTTCGCATCTTCAGCAAAGCCGGGTTTGCGTTCCAGCGTTAAGCGGCTTTTGCCCAGCACCTTTGCTGCTTTTTCATGGCTCATGCCCAACGCTTTAGTAGCATTTTTGAAGGCTTTCATCACCACTGCACCTCGGTCACTGGCGGCTTGCGCACTCATTTTGCTCTCCGGTTTGATTGACTCTGTCTATAACTATAGTTCATTGTGTAAAGCTATACAATTTGATATCAAAATGTATTATTTTTATCATAAGACTTGGTGACGGTTTTAACGTTGCCGTCAGGAGATAAAACAGGTATCGGGCCTAATCCTGTGAAGTCGCCTGTAAGGTGTAGATGCCATCAGGTTCCTTGTAGGAATAATCAGTACCCCATGTCATATGAGCGCTATGCTTGTTCAGATACCAATTAATCCCGCCGTAAAGGACTAGAAATCAAACCGTTGCTGGTACGAGTCATCTTTATTAATGCTCTTCACATCTTTTATGTTCTTGTATTTGATCGTACGTCTATTGCATTTCAATGTGATAGTTACTTCAACCACTATGACAGCAGAGCACCGTTTATTTCCAATGCTATCGAGCGTCTCTGTTATGCTTAGATCAAACTTAACCTGCCTTTCTTTTTTTTGCCGGAACGAACCGTGAGCGGGGACAAAAATGTTGACGCAACCAAGTAACCAACAGGGTACGCTTATATATGCAACAACCGTCATCACTTCATTTTTTTGGACAGCTTTTTCAACGGGTAAAGGAAAAAACTCTATTTGACAGTTGGGCAATTTCATCACAAGTGGTTCAGGTAGCTTTTGCAAAGAGGCTAATAGTGTTTTGGCAAGTGCGTACTCCGCTCTTGAGTTAGTCGTAATAAAATGGTTATCAGCATCATCTGACGTTTCTAACAGATCTTGCTCAATGATACGTATTCGCTTGTCTTTTCCTGCCTGAAACTCTGAAGATAAACGTTGTAAAAACGCGGCCAGGGATGCTGCCGCACGGTGGGCTATCAATTCGTGTGACGCATTGCCCAGAGGAGGACAAAAGAGAAATGTGCTGACATGGTCTCCTTTCCTGTCTACGCCAGGCATTACTGACAACTCCGTTTGCACCCCGTGCTCATCCAGTTGGCGTTTTACGTAGTTTTTCGCCGCTTTTAAAACCTCTTCATATTGGCTAGTTTCATCAGCAGCATGCCTTATCCACGTTATATGATCGACAATAGTAGATGTGTATGACTCGAAAATTTCACAGAAAATAGCCATAAAGCACCTCTTCCAGTTTTTATCAAAAGTTGAAAGGCGCGACATTAATCGGACGAGTTTTCCTGACGTCGCTCTCTACAGCTAGTGTGTTAAAAAACGACGGTTCTGGGACTGTTGGTGCAAAAAAACTAAGAAGAGTACTCTGTGGCACAGTCTTCGTTTCTCCAGCATTTTGATTTTTATTACTATTTTTGTTTTTCGGTGCGCTTTTAGCTTTTCTGTCTCTACAATCGTTTCCCTGACTTCCAAATGATGTCCAGCGGGAATATGTCCAGCCCATGATGACAAGGTCTTGTTATCCGGGAAGTAAACATACGTTTTGCATTCGCCAACAATGCGTTCAAAAAGGCTTATGAGTTGCTCAAACTGTCGAAGGGTAGATATAGCGTTGCCTTCATATCTGGGTGAATACGACTTTCCCCAGAGTGACAGGCATTGCAGCATATCGGTGTGATAAAAGTCACCGGTATCAATGTCAGGCAGCGCTTTGTTTAGCCGTCGACATTCCTCTACCGGAAAAAGTCCTCCTCCGCTATTCGCTTCACCAAGTTTATAGCGTGTAAAGCCTGTTTCATTTTCCAGATCTGCGGCAAGTTCATAGATGGCTGTCTCCACTGCGTGCCCGGTATATAAAGGCTGTGATGGATCCTGTGATGTAAAAGAGCCTATTCTAAGGATCGAGTCAATATCCTGAAGTGAAAGGGTGTTTACTTTATTACTCTGGCCGACAAGCTGAATCGTTAATTCCGGTGGTACTTTTGTAAAAGAACGTGTATTCCTTTCTCGAGTGCCTTTGCTTGTCACCAATGCTTTTTTTTGTCTGAGTCGCTGCCTTCTTACACTGCCGTAAGCAACTTGCTTGCAATATGCCGCAGCCTTATCGGATAACGTTAGGGCGACTGCCTCAAGTGACATGTGAAGCAATGAGTCGAAGCAATGGCAATAATGAGTGAATGTCGTCTCAGGTAATGCATGCCCCATGCTTCTTGCTATCCCAAAGAGCCCATAAAAGTGGCCATTAATTTGTTCACTGCCTGATGTCACCCATTTTGCGGTTTCGGTATGGAAAAAGTGTTGTACCGCATTGGTGGCCTTGGTGTGACGAAAATGGTGAAAGTGTAATTGATAATCTCCCGTCAGGTTTTTCAAAAAGTAGTGAATGGTCGATCTTATGATTTGTGGCGCCAGCCTTTCTCGGCCAGCGCCCAGCGTTGTGTGAGCAATTGAAGCTAAGTGGTCTTCTCTTTTAGCGAGGTACTGTACTTTTTCTAATCGCAGTAACAGGCTATTTTCTATTTCATTGATGTCTCCGAAGGATAAAAAGCGCGGAGCGTTTTTTGTTTTTCCATTCCGATAGATATTGTTTCGCATATTGACATACAGTCTGTCAGATAAAATAACCACATCGGAATAAGTCAGTCCGAATGCTTCGTTAAACCGCAGACCGAACCGGTAACCCAATAAAGCCACCATCATCGTGATATCCCGTTCAATCGTTGACAACGAAGGCTCGAGATAAATATGTTTGAGGAGGGCTGAATATTCAGACTCTGTGACGTAATTTGCGTCTACCAGGGAAGCATACTTGCGAATACCAAGCTCGGCATAAATAGGACTAAAGTCAATCTGCACGACATCGAAATATTGGACAAGCAAACTATGGAATTGGCTGAAAACATTGATAAGTTTGGTGAGATCTTTTCGCTTTGATGTCCGGAGTGCTTCGATATACGTGTTTTGCCAGAATTCTTCATCTTCGGCCAGTAAATTCTGAGGCGTGGACAGTTTAATAAATGCGTTGATTAAGCTTTCCGTGTAATCGCACACCGTACTGTACGCGGGAGTCTCTGTTTTCTTGGTTCCGTATTCCACGATATGGAGAAGAAACGCACCGCACAAACAGCTCACCGTATCCCAGGACGAGGCCTGCAAGCTGTTTCGGACTAATTCTGCCAAATGGGTCTTTCGTTTCGTGTCGACATTTTTGTTTTCCCCAAAAGGCAGCAGAGATACCGCTTTCTTATGCTTTATGAAAAGTTTCTTAAACTGGCTTGTCGTCTTTGTTTTATTAGACGGCAGCAACGATAAAGTCCGGGGAAATAGCAATCTCGAATTATCCTCTCGCACATAATGAGGGTCGGCGTCTGGTAAAGCCTCGCCTTTTCCAATTCGCTTAAGTGTTAATGCGGGAAGTGGGGTGGTTTGTAGTTCGCCCGTAGCATGACTGAAGAGGCTACCTGCAGCGGCAACGCGCAATATTGAAGTGGATAAATAGCTCAGTTCACTATACGGTGAGCTGGTGTCAATATTCATTGTGTTCAGCAAAGAGCAAAGCGCCGATTCGATTTTTTTCTCACTAAATTTTTCACGCCCATTGAGCCGACTGTACCCCGAGAGTAACATGCGAGTAACGCTATCAATCTGCCATCGGTACTGAGCGCCATTTGAAAGTGCAAAATTAATATGCGTATCAGTGACACAGTTGATGGGTGGTGATGACAGTTTTGCCGCTAGCGCTTTTAAGTGCTCAGGGACTGCAAGTCCCCCATTTAGTGCTGCTGAGAAAACCACTTCCGCTATCCTACGCGGTTTATCTGGTTTAGCAGACTGCTCAGAATGAGTTAAGTAGCGCGCAAAGCCTGCTTTGGTATTGATTCCTATTTCATAATCCTTGGCAATTCTCTCAGCAATTGGGCATTTCTCGGTAGTATAGAAACCACCGGAATTGCTTTTACCTGTCCCATTTCGTTTCTTTCTTGCTCTGATGTAACGCGCGAGGCGGCTTTCGCATTGTAAAGAAACCACATCACTGCCTGACCGCTTCTTCAGCGATTTAGATAAGGATTTGAGTTGGGCAGTACTCAGGGTGTTAAAGTGGCGTACGCCAAAAAGCGCTTGTACAGCATTCTGTAGGGTATTAAAGGTGTCGCGCTTTTGAGCTTTTCTCGTACTTTCCCTCATTTCGGGCCCTAATGCCCTGATTGGTAAACGGTGGTTACTCAGGCCGTCGGGTATTTGCGTTGTCTCTCTAATTGGACTAGGTGTGGCCTGCCAGTTGTACCGATGAAGTAACGCCTCTAAATGTGGTGACAATAACTGGGTAAATTGCAAAATACTGAGCGGGGAGTTAATACCAAACGAGTGATGGTTACTGTAGTTGTGACCTAACTGGATTTTTATGAGTTCACCTGATACATCACGTCTAAAAAGCTCCGTAGCCAATATTTTTCTGTGAATATTGGCCGGGTAAGAGCCTAGAGCGCGGAGCCTTTCTTTAAACCACGATTCGGTGATTGATTGGATGCCTCCGGTAGCACCGTGACTGAGCGTAAAAAAATAGGCAATCTTATCCTCATGAGCTAATGAGTTCTTTAAGCCAATACCCAGCTTTTGGTGCCCGCTGTCAAAAAGCTTTGAGGGGAGAACAGACAGGTATTTATCATAAAATTCAATTTGTTTTACAGCTGTCTCACACAGGCTGGCAACACGCCATTCCCACCCTGGTGTTACCACTTTATCTGACAATACGACAAACTGTCCGGACGAAGAAAAATGAAAGCGTGATGCGAAAGGATCCAGTACCGCTCGGTGACCGGTGGTAATAAAAAGTAGCATCAGCGTGTAAAACGTGTAGGCGTTGTGGAGTTCTATGATATCGCCGCTCGCTTTTGCGCTTTTTATGGCCTCAGTCGCATTGCTTTGCAATGAAAAAAGCGCGTCAGCAGTGGGGTAATAACAGCCGGCCGAAGGTTTTTCATCCGTGTCACCGACTTCAGTTGACAACGGGCATACTGAACCTGCAGAGGAGTACTCCAAGCGTTGAAGTGCCAGACAATAAGTTGTTGATAATGCAGATGGTGAATGGGCAAGGTAATAACTAATTGGCGGTGCCAGGTGCTTCTCTTTTCCTGCAATAAGAAAAACCATGCTCTCAGTTCCGGTAAGTAGTTTCAGTTCAATGGGCAGTGCTGCTGGTATTAAACCTTGCCGAATTCTTGAAAAACCGGTCTGCTTCCTGACCTTTTTGAAAAGTCGCTTCTTAACTTTTTCAAGATCTTCTAGAGAAAAAGGCAGTGATTCATGGAGGGACTTACCTTCCTGGTAAACGTTTACCAGCCAGCAGGCCAGATCGGGCGGCAAGTCAAAGCAATGTGTTTGTGCGAGTGGCAACCAGCCCTCGGTCTCAGTGGGTTGATAAGCGTTTTCAGGGAGTTCTAATTTTCTTCTCAGTCGTCCCGTTGGTGTGATGTCAGCGTTGGCACCAAATTGCAGTTTTAAAACCCGGGAAAATTTTTGCCCAGAGCAATACATCAGCAGGGAAATGCCCGCGACAACTCTGCTGGCCAGGTCTGAGCCTGACAAGCACGAGGTAAAATATGAGATAAAAGCCTGCTTCTCTTGCTGTGTTAATCGGGTCTTGAAGTTAGACGAGAGTGTCGCATGACGGTTGACCCATCGCCGCGTTTTTGTCGGTAAGGTGGGTGGTAACTCGAAGACAGAATTTTTGGTATGGGCTATATTTTGTTCTGTTTGAGTTGCAGATGCAGGCCACTCAGTGGATTCATGATTAGCGACAGGTGATTCGCCAGAGAGCAATTCGTCCTCACTGGCCATCGAACCGCCAGCCGGAAGTGTGATTTCAGTCGAGCGGGTGACTTCCCGGGTCGCCTCTAGCAAATCTTTCAATGCACCCAAAAATTGAAATTTCGCTGTATCTAATTCTGTTGTGTTGAGTTTGTTGTTTATGTCGCTTAGTAACTCCCTTTCGTCCTTTTTATTTTCTAAATAAGCCAGACGTTTATAACTCTGGTGTTCCTTTGACAGAGCTACCCGTAAATCTCTTGCCACCCCTTTCAAATTGTTATGATTGTTAAGTAGCACTGCACACAGCAGCAGTGCATTTATCCACATTTGTTCGCGGTGATATTGTGGAGGGGAGGGCATCAAGAAGTAGGCCGGTACAGGATATTGGGTCATTACTCCAGCAAGAGGGTTTTTGTGATAAGAGGGCGTGAGGCTCACATCCTGTGCTTGATAGTGATCTATCACCTGGCCTAAAAGTGTTGATAGCTCTTTTCTCTCTTTGTTTAAGTCACCCGTCCACATCAAAGAGTAATCAACCGCGTCCTTCAGACGAACCGCTAAATCAAACCTGTAGGCAAATTTGCTGTCGATACCCAGCCTCTCGTCCAGAGCCTCGGCAGCTTGGTGTAGCTCAGGTGATACGCAGGCTGAGTAAGGTAGATTTACTATAGTGATGGAATCCCTCATTTCCTCTTCTCTTGTTATCTGAAAAACGGCCTTTGTTGATTAATGTGTAAAAACAGCGGAGAAACGGGTTTGAGGTTTTGGGAAAAACAATTCGTGGCTACGTCTGAGCAGACTGTTAAGAAGTTGTCGCAGTTGCAGCTTTGAGGCGTCATGATATTTATCTGGCTAAAGACACCGAAAAGAGGAAATAAATATGGAGGCCTGGAAGATATGGGGGCTTGCGGCACTACTGGTAGTGCCATTCGTTCTGGCTGCACTGACTACATTTTTTTATCCAATGGACAGATCAACAGGAAAGCGTCAGTGGCGGTTTAGGCGAAAACAAGATAAATAAAATGCGCTATGCATTTATTAGCAGGTTAAGCAGGTAGGGCTTTCGAACGCTTCTTTAATATGGGAGAAAGCCTTGCACTGAAGCATGGGGAATAAATGATACCCAGCGTTTTGTACTGAATGAGTGGATAGAGTTAATTCCTGCAAGGGGGTAGCAACATAAGGTAGTCCTTTGTGTTCAAACGAATTATTCGAAAAAACGGTAAGGCTTATGGTCAAAGAAAGTAATAAGCAACAAGTCTCTGAAGGCAAAGAAGAACCAAGGGTAGATTTTTCAGAACAGGCTGAAGCCTTGAACACATATTCAACTGCTCAATTGTTACAAACAATTTTTGCTCAAGATAAATGGCTTACGGCAAAAGAAGTGAGCGAGAGAGCGGGCTATGCCGGAATTAATCCGTCCAGTCAGCCAAGCAAATGGAAAAGATCTGGAAAAGTCTTTGCATTAACCTGTCAGGGGAAAAGCCGATTTCCAAGTTATGCGTTCGGTGATGACGGTAAACCAGTAAAAGCGCTCTCTGAGATAATTCGCATCTTCAGGGATGCCGGGCGTTCTGATATTTCATTAGCTTTGTGGTTCATATCTATAAATAGCTGGTTGTCAGGCTATACAGCTAAATCAATGCTCAAAAAGTACCCTGATGCTGTCATCGGTGCCGCTCACAAAGAAGTTTTGGGTTCTGGACATGGTTGACTGTTGTTAGCATCCAGCGCAAAAAACTGCAGCTTTCTGCGCAGGACGAATCGCCGAAATCGGAGCGAAGCTATACAGGGAAGTAATATCCTGGCGGCGATTACCAGAAGTTGCTCACGTGTTTGAATTTATAGAGTAGAAGCAGAGTGAGTGCTGCTGGTTATTCTGCTGGCAACGGATCATGCGGTGGCTTCTTCGACGTTCTAAAAGATGCGCATCTACTATCGACAATACCGAACTGAGATGTGAGACCAGAGCTTTGAAATATTCGATGGTTCCGTTATCCACGTTGACGTTTATAGCAAACCGTCCGTGAAAATGGGGGAGAACCGGCCGTTGGTTTTGGCTGCTCTGAGGCATTCTTTAGCTCAATACATATTTTTACGGGAAGGTACTGGTGACGGCTCAAGCAAAACAGATGAATAAAAATGCGTTGTATATTTTTTTAAGCTTAATCCCAAGATAGGAGTTTTTTTACAGAGTAAGTAGTAAGTGCCTTAGGGCGCTACCTCAAACCTAATCTGGGAGAAAATTATGCAAAAATTCGAGTGGACCCATGTGTCAGATGCGTTTTTGAGAGAAAATTGGGTAAGTATGCGAGTCGTAGATATTGCAACAGCATTGGGTGTATCAAAATATGCTGTTTTGAGAAGAGCAAGAACCCTGGAGCTGGATAAAAAAGGAAATATTGGCGCTACAAGACCTAACGACTACGCATGGACCTGCGAGCAAGACGGTTATTTGAAGAGCAATTATTACATTCAGACAAATGAAGAATTAGCTGAATACTTTAATGTATCAGTGCAGGCAGTCATGCGAAGAGCAAAAATGTTGGGCCTGAAAAAAAGCGCAGGTGTGAAGCACCATAAATGGTCAAGTCATGACTTACGTATTCTTATTGACAGGTTTTATCAAGGGGTGAAGCTCACTGATATTGCTAGCGAGTTAGATGTTTCTTTGCAGGCTGTGAAACGTAAACTTAAGTCCGAAGGATTTTCTCGGCGTAAGAAAATGCTGGAAAAATGAATGGGGAAGTGGACATCAATACTAGTGACATTGGAATGTCGTTTGACCATTGATAGCCAAAAACTACCTCAACGCTCTTCCCACTACAGCCCAAAAAAATAAGCAAATAAAACATTGGGTTACAAGAACTCATAAGATTTATTCCTCGCAACTCTTGCATTACATTATCAATGTAATCTATATTTAGGTTACATTATCAATGTAACTTTATTTGGAAGCAAACATGTCCTTGAGTATCAAAGTGAATGAAATAGTACATAATCCTCCGTTCTCAGAGTTGGACATCATGGAGATGGCTTTCTATGTCAAACAGACTGTACATCGATATTTAGATCTCATAAACATGGGTTACCTGGAAATGGAGCATACTTTTGCTCAAGAGGAAAATGACACCATCACTATCCAATTTAACCAAAATAACTCAGAGCATGTTGAATATGCGAACACAACGCTGTACCGCAACCTATTAAAAATCTACCAGTTCTGCTTTGTCGAAAAGGATAAAGCAGTGTTCGTTTCAGATAAAAACAATACAGACATGTTCGAAGGTTTAACAATGGGAGGGATGAATGATTTCCTATCTGAGACCCTATCTCCATGCCTAAGCTATCACTCTCTATCAGAGAATGGTGTGATGGATGACTATTACGAAGGTGACAAAATCCACAGATTGTTCATTGCCTTTTTTGCCCATCTAAAGCTTCACTTCGGTTCCCTATTGGATAGCGGCAACTGCCCAAGTTTCGAGATGCATCACCAGAATGTCTATCGTCTGGGAGTTCATGAAGAGCACTTTAGTTTTAGAGAATTGACAATGTTAAGTGGCTACCAAACTGAACGCGCTATTAGAAATTTGGCGTCTCCATCAACGCCAGAGCATAGGCGTATTTCGGTAATCAAGGAAGGACGACTCACATATATAACTTTCGAAGAAGCGACGCGATGGCTGCGTGCAAATAGTCGACTGGAATTTTAGAAAAAATGCGTTGATACCCCAGCGGGCGGTGGGGAGCAATAACACCCGCAACCGAGCCTCAACTCTCTCGTTGTCTATGGAAAGTGATATTACCTACTAATGCGGTAGCGAATGGGGGTTACCACATGAAAAGTGACACTTCTGAGGTGATCGGCTGACGGCGGGAAAGACCGCATACTTAACCTTAAGGAGCTTAATGTGAAATCCAATTATTTTGAGCAGTTCAGGGACAGCATAATTAATTATGTGAAAGGGACACCTTTTACAAAGGAACTGCATATTGATAGCAGTAATGAGACTGACGTTTATTTTTCTCCATTTGACTCCGTTAATAAGGATGCAAAAATTTGCATCATAGGTATTTCACCTGGCTCTACTCAAGCTGACATTGCTAACTGCTGCGCCCGAGATGCACTTAATAAAGGCGAGTCTTTGACAACAGCATCTGAAAAAGCAAAAGTTACGGCCAGTTTTTCCGGTGCACTAAGAAGTAATCTAGTGGCACTTCTAGACCACGTGGGCCTGACTCAACATTGGGGTTTGAACTCAGCAGAACAATTATTTTCGTCTGAAACACATCTGCTCCATAGTACATCAGTGTTTCGTTACCCAACTCTTCTTAACGGGAAACCTATTACCTCGGCCAAAAATGCTCTCAAGCAGCCACTATTGAAAAAAATGGTAGACAGCTACTTGTTATCCGAATGCTGTGAATTAGGTCGTGACACACTTTATATCCCTTTGGGAAACGGTGTTGAAGAGGTCTTAAATTATCTCGTGACAAGAGGCGTGATTGAGTCGAATCAGATTTTATCGCACTTACCACATCCATCCGGCGCAAACGCAGAACGAATTGCTTACTTCCTTGGAAAAAAAGAACGAGATGCACTGTCGATGAAAACAAACCCAGTATCTATTGATAGCTCGAAGGCTAAGCTTTTTACTCAACTATCGAACCTTGGTGTTACAACTCCTACTGAGCGTGGTACTCAAAAAGAAGGGAGCATTTACTCATCAAAACAAGACTTACCGATAGTTCGTCACAGCCAAATGAAAAGCCGTACCAATACTTCCAAGAATGGGGTTAAACATACTTTCCGTTCAGTTTTGGTATCCCCTAATGACGGGTTTATGCTTGAAAGTGTGGAACGCCAGATAAAGGAAGAACTAGCCAAGATAGGTCTCAGTGTCAGACCCAACAAATCGAGAACATCTAAGGAATTAGCCATTCTCAAAGGTGAAAAAGTTATTGCTTACATCAGCAGAAAATCTGGGTTAAAAAACGGCACTCTAACCCTTAGTGTTCATCCCAAAGCAGCTCGTAATCTGGACCGTCAGATTGGCGGAATTGATGGGGTGTCCATACACCAAAGAAGAGGGTCGCGGTATATTTCAAGTTCGAACTACAGTGGTTTTAATAGTAAAGGCTACTGCCCGCAGTTTAAAACGAACGAACATCAAGCCGCTGCATACAAAATAGATGTTTCAAGAGGCTTTTCTGGTCTTAGGTTGTTGCTCAATGAGTATTAAGAATAAAACAGTTGAATATCAGCATATGAAACCCTATCGGAATGGTTTGACATTGAATCGCCACTAAGTTCCTAGACACCTCTTAGTTAGATAAACTAACTGAAAGAGAGGTGCTTATGAGCGGTAAACGCTACCCCGAAGAATTTAAGATAGAGGCGGTTAAACAAGTTGTTGATCGCGGTTACTCGGTTGCTGATAAGGCCAAGCGACTTGATGTGCCTAGTGTGCTAGGGGAATTCCAGTCATTTGGGTTCAGCCCCGTTTTAGTTTATAAAGATGACATAATTGGCTGAATGTCAGTGGGCTTACTATCCAGCTCAATAACTCTGTCTACAAAACCTTCTTCTAAGTTATTCCGCTTGTTAAAGCCATACACCTTTCCGTTATAAAAAATGCGTTTCATTTGGCGCGTATCGATAGCCATGAACATATAAGGGTTGGAATAAATGCCGTTATACAAGCGCTGCGCCATGGGCGTCATCAGCAGGTTTTGCGCATTGGCTGGCTCTTCAAAGGTGAATCGATCTGCAAAGTTTTGCTCAGAAAATTGGATTCCACTTCCTTGTTCGTTTTCAGGAAGTCCATAAATACTTACTAAGAACCCTCTGACCATCGCGTTGTTGCTGTACTGTGATTTAAACCCGAGAGCGATATCGCGAATGGGATCTTCCGTTGCCTGCCAGATGTTTGGGTGCAGATAGAAAACATAAACTTTCTTTTGGGTATACCCAGGCATATTCAGGTTTGTCACATCGATTTCGTAGGTGCCACTGAACTCATCACAGTGTGAAGAGGCGCATCCCATAGTCAGGTTATGCTCACTGACAAAACGGTCGAGTGACGACTCAAGCTGGTCGTGCAGGAACCGACGGGCCTCATCGGGAGAATCTATTTTGATGTCGTCAACCAGTGAGGGGGCGAACCCTCTTTGCACAATTACCTCCTGCTCACCAGAGAAGAGATCTCTTCCCAAATTGAACGCCAGGCTGCCCATTGAAAAAAGCGTACCAAGCTTACTGTTTACTGAACCTGAAACTGCGTCGCCAAAAAGGTGTGACATGCCGATGCGGGAGACTTCATCGTGCTTTTGCAGTTTTTCAACATCGTTGATGATGGCAGGGTCCGCTGCATACGCTTTATAAACCTCACGCATGTCTTCGCCCTGCGTTAAATCTGACGCCAGAACACTGATACGCTTTCTCTCCAGCGTATCTGTTATGACTGTTCCTTCGCGCTGAACGTTGATATCAGATACTGCTGTACTTTCGCTGGTGGATGAGCAGCCTATAATTATTGTTGTGGAGATGCCGAGAATCATTGCACTGAGATGACGAAAATCCATATTCATATTCCTGAAATTGCGCGTTTAAACAGCGTGAAAAACAATCCTGCGACGAATAATAAATCCTTTTACATTTGAAATGAAGCTAATCAACCAATCTGTTCTCAATTCTTTCAAAAAGTTCGTAATTGAGATTTTAAAAACTTCGCTTAAATTTTATATTTTGATTAGGACTAATTTTTTGGTATTTTACCTCGGCGCTAGGGTCAATCTCGTGACCAGGATGTGACCATAACGATAGAAAATTGTAGACACAAACTGAGATATGAACGTTTCTGTGTCTGAAAAAGTAGGCGTTAATCGTTACAAATTGATATCGCTAAACTTTTTATAAAACAAGTGCTTAGGGTTTTATTTCGTCACTTTTCGCCGTTTGCCGCCAAATAAAACCTCTATTTACGACAACATTTTTAAGGCTCTCCGGAGGCAAAGGTCATAGGTTCGAATCCTATCGGGTGCGCCAGATAAATTAAGGTCTTAGCTGAAAAGCGAGGCCTTTTTTTATGCCCGGTGACCAAATGGTGACCATATTGTGACTCATCTTGTTTTTTCTAATCAACTAGCACATAGATTTTGACCCTTGCCCTAAGTTCCTTTTCTGGTAATGTGCATTACACGCTGTTTACCATGGAGCGGTAATAAAGCCGTTCCTATTCAATAGGGTAGCTGAAGATATGCGGCTTAGAGAAGTTCTTGGAGTACTTTCTAAATCCTCGCCTTATGCGGTTAAAACTGAGCGTGAGCTTGCAAAAAGTGATGCGCTAGATGAAGTTAAAAATTACCTTTACGTCGAAACCGACATCGAAAATGACTTCCATAACCAGCTTAAATCGCTCAGTTTTGGTGAGAAGAAAATTATTTTCCTGTGTGGAAGCAGCGGTGACGGTAAATCAGAAATATTAACCCGCTACTCCAAGCAATATAAGCATAAAGCCCACTTTCACCTAGATGCTACTCATAGTTTTGGCCCACAAGAAACGGCAATACAAAGATTAGATAAGGTTTTTGCAGATTATGATTCGGGTAGTTTGTCGTTAGTTGTCGGTATTAACACCGGTATGCTTGGTAACTACGCCGAAGAGGGCGGTAACGACAAGATCAAACTGGCTGTAAAAGCGTTCCTGCAAAAGCGTGAAGTTAGCAGTGAGTTTGTTTTTCTCGATTTTGAACAATATCCAAAATTCAAACTTGAGTCTCACCGCTACAGCTCAAAATTCACCGAGCAGCTAATACAGCGTATCACAGCACCAGAGGATAATATTATTCGTCAGTATTTTGATAAAGAGCGTGCTTTGCCGGAGCCGGCAAATGTTCTTTGTCAGAATTTCGAGCTGTTATCGCTACCTTCGGTACAACGCATTGTTGTTGAATCACTGTTTAAAGCTAGATTGATGAAAGATCAGTTCTTAACAGCCCGTGCCCTGCTTGATTTTATTTATCACTTGTTCGCGGGTGACAACTACTTATCGGAAAATCTGTTTACCTGTTCAGAAAGTGAGATTGTCGCCAAGATTGCTGACTTTGACCCGGCGCTATTAAGAACAAAATTAATTGACCAGTTTGTGCTAAGCCATAAACTCGGCATTGACGAGCCTGAATTTGAGGAGTTTAAGCAGGCATTAAGAGACAAGGGATTTGATTTTAGGAAGCTGCGCTCACCTGAGAGTAATATCCGGTTGTTTTATCTGTTACAGCATGAGGATATCGGTAATAACTATCACCACCGCTTCAAAGCAGACTTTAACGATAGCCTGTTAGGCAAATACGCCACCATATGGCGTTTACACAACATGCCAGAGCACGCCGATGCGAAACAAGAACTAAAGCTGTTCTATCGGGATGTGCTGCTCACAGCCATCAGTAAATACAATAATCGAAATGCGCCCCAGTTAGGAAAGGACGAATTGTTGCTGACGACGCGCGGTGGCTACCATATTGCTGCTCAGGTTGATGTTAAGCAGGACAATGCTGCTATTAAGTTACAAGCGGCCACAGATTCTGAGCATGTTGGTTACTTTTATGCCTGCCTTAAAGTTGATGAACAACCGTTACGCAAAATGGCAGTAAACATTAATTTACTCGGTTTGTTGTACAGGATCTGTGAAGGTTATCAGCCAAATAAACACGATAAAAATGCGGTGGTATTACTCGACGAACTGGTTGAAGAGCTGCATGACATCGCGAGTAAAGCCAAAACACTGCTCATTCTTCGAGGCTCTAGCCGTTATCGTTTATACAACGCAGAGGGTGATGGCAGTGAACTGGAAGTAAGTGGAGGCTAAGCAGGTGTATTTAAGTACTAAATTAGAAGTTTCAAAAAATCGCCTGAATACGTTTTTTCCATTAAGAACCAAAGATGAGCGTAAAGAGTTAGACTGGGATAGCATTCTTGGCAATGTCATATCTGAGGTGTATCGCAAACAACTAGCAGTAGAGAGCTTGGCTGACTTTCAAGCGTTGTGCGAGCAAGAGTTAAAACAACGATTGGATGATGATGCTTTCTGGCCAGTTTTAAAAGCTATGTATTTTGACACCTCAGATGTATTGAAAATTGCACCTGAGTTTTTGCTTTTTCGCTCAGAACAGGCTGAAGACAACAAACACAATCAACGCATCGGCGATATGTTTGTGAACTTATTAGGTGGCAAAACGCTGCTTAATTTATCTCCAATGCGGCTTAACTTTATTGAACAAGTGCTGTTTGATGTTTTTGAAAGCAAAGCGCTTAAACCTGAAGCAAAGATCAAGAAGAAGCCTATAAAAGAGCAACCTTATCTACCTTTTTTGGCAGAGTGCTTTAAGCAAGACTTAGCCTTTCTGGGATCTAAGCCGCGCTATCTACTAGAGAGTTTCCATGACTTTTTACGCCTATATGGTTTTTTATACACCAGCCAGCTGGCGCATAACCTAGTTAATTGGTCTGCAGGTGAGCCCACGCCTCATCTAAATTATTTGATTTTAGATACCGAAAAAGCCAGTGCCGAGCGACAGCAATTAAAAGACTTTGGTTATCACCAGCTTTATAAGCACGTTCAACTTATTTTCCCTTATCTGACAATGAATGAAATGTTGCAGAGTGGGCGGGATGAAATAATGCCCTTATGGGCATTATCAGAGAGTATTCAGAGCTTTGAAGCAGCAATTACGATGCTGAATGAATTTGCAGGGAAGTTTATAGAAGACCGGCAACTTCTCAAAGTTGCCGTGGAGCATAAGTCCGATGGCATTTCAGCGTTGCGCCAGGTTTTGAAATTATCGGTTGAACAATTTAAAACCGGTAATAAAGATAAAGACGATATCAATAGTAATTTTGCCAAAGCTACGATTAAGCATTTATGTGCCGATTTTATCCAGCAACGTGGTGCGGCAGGTTCGGTATTAGTTATAAATCAAGATTACCTCTTACTACTTACTAACCTGGTAATTGGCAGCAACGAATCATTACGATTGAACGAGTTAATTAAAGGCTTTAATCAGCGAGGCGTATTTTTTGATAAACAAAGCCAGGCTGAAATTGTGCAGTTTTATGAGCGCATCGGTAATGTTGAGCGCATGAGTGATAGTGGAGATGCAGTATATGTCAGAAAAACAGTTTGAGCGCTTTCTGGTTGAGCAGTTAATCAGCCGTTGCCAGAGTGAACTCAAAGCGGGTTTTCGCTATCAGTTTAAGTCACCAGACGACAACAACAGCCGGCTACTGATTAAAGCATTGTTGGAAAAGCAAGTCGCATCTATTACCGATGTGCAAACGCCATTACCTTGTATTCAAATAGGCTCGGTGAAGTTGATTCCTGTGTTACATGGTAATGAAGCGCCTGGCTTTACTGAAAATTATATCTCTCGCCTGCGAGATATGGTTGCAGGACAGCAAGGTGAGTTCGCTGGCACGGCCTTGCTGGTTGTGCACAACAGTATGCTGGATACGATTATTAATTCTGCTGAGGACCTTGCGCAGCAAGGTAAGGTTTGGCACCCCAATACACTAAAAGATGAGTTAAAACAGCTTATTAATCCGCTAGACCAGCAGCGTGCGGTTTCAGAGACTTTGCTCGATTTGGTTTACGAGCAAATTGTTGATAACGGTGGTACGGTTTTTGGTTTTAACAAGCTTTACAGTGCTATTTTAGACGGTGATTTAAGGTTTGATGAACTGGGTTTGCTGCAAGATAGCGACTTAAAACGCTATGAAAATCAAAAAGATCAGATCCAAAAACGTTTAGAAGAGAACCAGCGATTGCATGACCGAATTGCCCAAATTACCGAGCGATTCCCTGGCGAATTGGTAGAAAAGCTTGGTGAGCTCGATTTTGGTGAGAAATTTATTGAAGAGCATTTCTCAGAGCCTGATCGTTGGCGCAAAACACTCGAGTTAGGGGCCTGTTTCGAAGAACAGAAGAAAAATCGCAAAGCTGGCTTAAGTCTGGAAAACGAGGAAAAGGGCTTAACCGTTGATTTAATCGGCCGAGATAAAGCCGCTACAAAAGCCGGTAAGCGGGAGCGACATTTAATTTTATCGTTGCACCCCGGTGAGACCAGCGCTGATTTTGAGTTAGTGTTTATTGGCGATGCTATCGAGAAAGAACAGATAGAGATAAAAGATGTCTCTGAAGACAAAATTAAATTTGTTGGCATCAATAACGCTGGTGGTAAACGTAGCAGAGTTAAATTTAGTTGCTTTGATATTACCGCGCCACTGTTTTGTTTTATTCGCTTAAACCGTGAAAATACCGGCGAGCGTTACGGCTTTAAAATTGTTATTTTGCCAGCGTCAGATTTCCCTTTAGAAAACATCTCCCATAGCTTTCTGGTGCAGGTCAAGCAGCGCAAGCTGCTACTACAGACCGATGATAACCAGCTACGCATTTCAGACCTCTCGACAACAGCTGTGCTTGAGCAGCAGGGCCAGGTATTTGCCTGCACCGATATTGGTGTGGTTGATTTTGAAGCGATGGCGAATGAATCCGCTGAGATTGGCTTTAGCATTCAAACCAACAGTTACAACCTGGATTTTGAAGTTGAAGGTGCCGTGGCCTCAGAGGCTTTGAGCCTGCCATTATTGTTAGATACCGAGCGTTACCCGAGGTTATTTGATGAAAATTACTTTGGTGTGTTTAACAAAAGCAAAAACAAAATCATCATCGATAACCAGGAAGTTGCACCAAAAGGCCGTCGGCTAACCATTTTGCAGTGGGAACATCAACTGGTCTCCGAGCAGTTGCTATACCGCCATGATGAGGCAGAGCGTAATTTAACACCGGCCGATTTTAGTCAGTTTCCCGCTGTACAGCAGGCTTATACCGATCTGCTGGCAGAACTGTCTAAACGTAAGTGCTTACCTTCTTTATCCGGTTGGGATCAGCACTACATTAACTTGGTGCGACAGGTGGTAGCCGCCTTTTCAGAAGCGGTCAACGGTATCGAAGAGAATGACATTTTAAATAAGCAACAAAAGCAATTAATGCTGATTGGTTTTGCTGTATTTGATGGTGCCGAATATATTACGCCGTTGCACCCCATGGTGCTGTCATATTATTTGTACCTGGCGGAGCAAATGCTGGCTGATAAGCAGCAGGCACAGAGTTTTGCTGAGCTACCCCGTATTACAAAAGAACGGTTAAACCCACAGGGTTTAATGCCTTATTTGTATCATCCAAAGCATAAATTTAGTTATGTGCAAACCGAGCGAGATAACAGTTTTTGGCTGCAGTTAGTGCCGCAACAAGAAACCAGTTACAGCTATGTGCGTAAGCTTGTTGATGAAAAAGCCACTGAGTTTCAGGCGGCATTTAGTATGCTTTTCAACTGCGGTCCGAAAGCGAAATTGCTGATTAATTCGGTAAACAACCACGACAACTTTGATTTGTTTATGGGGCTCGTCGACCTGGTTAAAACTCTAAAAGACAAAGTGCCTTTTATTCATGTATGCCTGTACGACGATGAGCTAATGTACAACGAGTTTGATCGTTTTGCTGACATGGGCAAGCACGAAGAGCTAAAACAGCGCTACGAGTTAACCAAGGGTAAAGCCAAAGAATATGCCGATCTGGTCGTTGATTTGCTGCGCACCCGCTTAACCTACAGCAAGTTTGAAAACAGCAAAGTTAGCGAACAGCAGTATGCGCACATAAGCTTCTTCAGAAATAATCAGCGGGTTGAACGGTCTGATGTTGACCCGGCGCAAGAATTAAGTGGTGTAGTATGTCACGGCCTCATTGCCGGCGAAGCCGCTGCCAATAAGCAAGATAGCTACTTTACAGCGTTTGGTTTAAAAGGTGTTGATACAACAGAGTTGCCACACTTAGCCTTGGCGCAGCAGTATAACCGCCTGGTAAAACCGGCGTACAAAGCAAATGAGCAGCACGGCAAAGCAAAATCGACGGCACTGGCGGTGAATGACAGTTTCCGTAGTCTTTTAGAACGCTCGTATGACTCTTCTATCTGGACCTGTGTTATTGATCCAAAAGTAACGTTGGACTTTTTCGAGTCATCCAAAGATGTGGTGCTTATTCACTACTCTGATAACTACACCAACTCGACTAACTACGATGCTATCACGCTTACTAAGCAAACCGATTTGTATCGCAAAGTGTTAGAGCGAGATGAAAAAGGCGGCCACATTGAAGAGTTTAATGCTTTCAATGGTGAGTGGTTATTGAAGATGATTACTGATAATGCCAATGAGCGTAAAGCGAAGCGTGGCATCATCGGTGCTTACAAGTATGTTAACTGCTTACTTGCGCATTCAGATATTACCTGGGTGCCACTATCGGTAGCCGAGATGATCCGGGTCGCAGGTAATATCGGCCTTAAAATTAGCGAGTCTGATTTTTCCCGTTCAGTCCAAGGCTATAAACAAGGTGCTATTTCAGACGATGTATTGTTTGCTGGTTTTAAAGACGACAAGTTGTATTTATTGCCGGTAGAGGTAAAGACCGGTAAGCGACAAACTCACAGTAAAGGCTTTTTACAAGCGCTAGAGTTAAAACGTTACCTAACGGAAGACTTGCTCGGTAAGCGTGACCTAGCAGGGCTGTTATATCGAGGCCTATTTGCCCGCCAAGTGCTAATGCAAGTCGAAAAGTACAAACTTTACAACTTATATGACGATGGCTACTTTGATGACTTAACCGCAAAACGCGAATGGTGGCTGCAAGGTGACTATCAGCTTGGTGAGCTGGCCGATTATCCTCAAGGCTTTTTGTTCGTAAATGTTGAAGACGGCACCTTCTTTGATGCTTGCTACAGCGAAGAGCAGGAAATTTTAAAAATTGAATTACCTAGTGGTTGGCTAGGAGATTTAATTCGTCAGCCGCTAAAAACTATGCTGGCTAAAGCAAGTAGCGAAAGCTTATTCCGGGTGCCTGCGCAGTATTTTTTACAGCCACAAACTGTAGCAAAGGATGCAATTCCATACCCTGAGCATAGCCCGACAGAATTTAGGAAAGCTGCTGAAGAAACAGCGGTTATACCGGTTGATACAAGTGCCAAGCCGCAGCCTACGGAAACTCAAAGCGCGAATGAACACAAGACCAGCCACAGTCCGCTTAAGGTATTGTTCGGCCATGATGCGAGAACTGAGCAGCCACTATATTGGGAGCCAACTAATACCGCCCGCTTTATGAATACCAATACCGGTATTATTGGCACCATGGGTACAGGCAAAACCCAGTTCACTAAGGCGATGATTACCCAGCTTTATCGTAACCAGCATAACAACGTGAACAGCGCACCTATCGGCATGCTGATATTCGATTACAAATCAGACTATGTTGATGATGCGTTTATCGAAGCGACTAGTGCTAAGAAATACAATCTTTATAAATTGCCTTATAACCCCTTAAGCTTATTTGGTGATACCCCAATGCTGCCGGTGCACACTGCCCGAGCGTTTTCAGAAACCATGGGTAAAGCATTTAACCTTGGGCCAAAACAACAGCTGAAATTACGCCGTTTGGTGGGCGATGCTTATGAGCTCGCAGGTATAAGCAAAAGTGATCCATCAACGTGGCAGCGCCCTGCACCAACTATCAAAAATGTTTGGGCTCTATTTGAAGAGAGTGAACCCGCCGAGGACTCATTGTTTGCAGCGCTTGAAAGCCTGAATGAACTCGAGGTGTTTGAAAGCGACAACAGTAAATGCGTCAGTCTGTATGATTTGATTGATGGAATAACTGTTATTGAGCTTGCGAAATACCCGCCAGAAGTACAGAGCTTGGTTGTCGCTTTAACACTGGACCTGTTCTACTCACAGATGCAAAAGTACGGCAAACCTGCAGTACAAGGCGATTTTAGGCAAATAACTAAGCTCATTCTGGTTGATGAAGCAGATAATTTTATGTCGCAGGATTTCGCCAGCCTACGCCGCATTATGAAAGAAGGCCGCGAGTACGGTGTTGGTGTGGTGCTATCAACTCAGGATATTACTCACTTTAAAACCGGTGAAAATAACTACGCTTCGTACATCCTAACCTGGGTAATCCACCGCGTAGCCGAAATCCGCAATGCCGATATCAAAGCGATTTTTAACGTGGATGATAAAGGTGAGCAAGAAAACTTAATGGAAACCATCCGCAAGCTGGAAAAGCATTACAGCTTGTATATCGATGGTAAAAAGACACTGACAAAAATGCGTGATAAGGCTTTCTGGGAGTTGGTGAAATGACGATAGTAGAGGCCATAAAAAACGTCCTAAGTAAATTTAAAGACGGATTACCATATACAGAAATTTATAAGAAAATTGTTGAACAGAAGCTTTATGAGTTCGGGGCGAAAGATCCTCAAGCAATAGTAAGAGCTAAGCTAAGACAGCATTGCTATGGCGTTGAGTACCCATCTGCGAGCCCTACTAAACACTTTATTTCCGATGGGGGGAAAGGAAACAAAGCGTTATATAGAATATGGGATGGTCAGGAAAAATTAAATCCGAAAGTCGCAAATAAAAAAACATCAGGAAATGAGCTGCCGGAAGAGCTGATACACCAACTTCATATTGATCATATAAATAACATTAAAAACCAAATGATGGACGCGATCTACAATTCTGACCCAGGCTTTTTTGAAAAGCTCGTACTGAATTTACTCAACCGAATGGGATTCGGCTGGGACAAGGACAAGTCTGCTTTTCATGTTGGTGGACCGAATGATAGAGGGATAGACGGCGTTATCTTCGAAGATCAACTTGGATTGGAACGGGTATATATACAGGCAAAGCGCTATGGGAAAAGTAACGGAGTAGGTAGCTCAGATATACAGCGCTTTATTGGAGCGATGAATACTAAGAATGCTAATAAAGGTGTCTTCATAACTTCTTCTTACTTTACAGAAGGTGCGAAAATTGAAGCAAAAGATGCGAGGAACATAAGTCTTGTTTTGATTGATGGAGAAAAGCTAAGTCATCATCTTCTGGAAAATGGTTTAGGTGTGTCTGTAGCTGAAACATATAAAACTTACACTATTGACTCAGATGCATTTAGAGATAGTTGATTTTATTTTATTTTTCATCTTGTTTGGTAAGTGGCATTAAGTGTCAGTTATATTAATATTGGGGTTTTAAATTGAATCAGCACTTGATTACTATAATTTTAGGGATTCCCAGCGGGATATTTTCAGCTTTCTTCATATGGCTTTTTTTCGTGTTCTATCAGAAGCAAATTAAACCTTGGTTTCAAGATTTAGTATATCGAGGAGTTGAGATAGAGGGAGTTTGGCAGAGCGAAGAACCAGTTGATAACAGCGATGGCGCAGAGGGTAAGCCAACCGTAATTTCAATGCTTCAAATTTCGACGCAACAGGGGCATACAATTAAAGGTGCATTCTCCCAGCAATTTGAAAGTTCTAGTGGTATGCGTTCTGGGGCATTTAAAGCGGAAGGGCAGATCATAGACGGGATCGTTGTCATGACGCTTATGCCGGAGAGCAGAAGCAAATCTACCTATGGCACTTTGGTTATGAATTTAGGTTCAGCTTCGTCTTCACTCGAAGGTATCTTCACATATAAAGGTGCAATTAGTAATAATGTTACGTATCAGAACGTGAAGCTAATTAAAAAGCCGTAATTAAGGGCATTTCGCTATGGGAATAGTAAGTTGTTTGTTATCAGAAGAATACTTAATTAATAGGGAATATGTTAGTTCACTAAGAAGCGAAATAACTGCGATTGGTTCAAGTTGGCAAGAGTTAAATCTTTTGCAAGATAATCTAAACGAAGTTCCAGAGCAAACTGGTGTTTTTATATTGTTTTTTAAGGATTTAATTTCGAGCAGTGAATCAAACTTATATACAAGAAATATAGTTTTTATTGGTGGGGACGATGGGGGAAACCTTCGTCATCATTTTTCTGAGTTATTGTCGATTTTTGAGAGTAGGTCAATTTCTAATAGCAAATTTTCTGCTGATATTCTGAAGTTTGAAATGCGATGCCGTGAAGGAGATTTGATATTTAGTTTCACAACGACAGAGGCAGTAAACATTGAGCTTGTAAAAACAGCGCTAAATAAGCTCAAGAAGTCTTATTCACCAATTGGCAATAAGGTTCCAATGCTAAAACTAGACCATTCAAGAATTGAACCCGCATTTTGAGGATAATATGTCGAACAAAACTCTAATACCAGCGTTAAAGGCGAAAGTAGGCGATTGGAATTACTACATTTGTGTGATGAAGTACGCCCAAGTTGCAAAGGAGTGCTCATTTGCATACGAGCTGGGTGGAAATCCAGAGCTCAATGAGTTGCTCCAAAGAGGGATCTCAGATAGAACGCAAGGCATAGTTGAGTACTTAATAAAATCCGAACATAGGTTTTTGGGCTCGTTGATTGTCGCGGCTTGGGGGGGGCACCCAAATTATATACCAGTAAAAATGGACGAAAGTGACGATCTAATAAAAGGTCTAGATAGCGGTTTTGGCGTTCTGACATTTGACGGCTCACAGCAGTATTTTGCTTTGGATGGCCAACATAGATTGAGAGCGATTAAAGATGCCATTAAGAGAAAGCCTGAATTAGGTAATGAAGAAATTAGTGTGATTCTTGTTAGTCACTTTAATACTCCAGAGGGCCAGGAGAGAACTCGTCGTTTATTTTCGAATATTAATAAAAATGCGAAATCCACAACATCTACTGAGAATATTGTTCTAGATGAAGATGATGGTTACGCTGTTATCAATAGGCGCTTGATAAATGAGCATCCTATTTTGTCCGATAATGGGGTTGTGTCTATTTATAGACGTCAGAATAGTGAAGGTGGTCTCTCTATTTCAACTAGTGTGTCTAACTCAGATAGAAAAGCCATAACGTCTATAAAGCAACTTTATGAGATGGTTAAAGCACTTTCAGTAGGCACAGAGATAGATGGTCACAACATCAATATCAGACCTACTGACGACGATCTAGAACAAAGTTACAATAAGATTTCTGACAGAATTACTAATCTATTTGAAGCTTGTGGAGATGTTCTTAGCCTTTCTCAGAAAGACGACATCAGAGTCTTTAGGAAGAATAAGATGGATTCTGGAAAAGAGCACGCCTTTTTAAAAGGTGTAATCCAGCGTGTTGTTACGGATGTTATATCTCAACTTATCAGAGAAGGTCGAATCACTTGGGAACAGGCATTTGTCAAGCTGAGCGAGCTGGATTGGAATGTTAAATCTTCACCTTGGAATTGCGTTTGCAATATCTCGGAGACCCCCTCCGAGCCAAGCAAAATGCTAACCAGTAGAGATTTCACTGCGTTGTTGGAAGATATGTTGAAAGTTCATATCGCGCCCAAAACACGAGCTGATATTAAAAAAGCGCGAAAAGCGTTCTTGGATTTAAGAGGATTTCACTATCCTGTTAGCGAAGATGTCCTTTCAGTTAATCTTGAGCAGCAAGCTAGCTCTATAGGCAGCTAAAGAGCGAAAATTTTATGAAAGATGTGATTGTTAATCCCGCAAGCACATCTTTTCTCCACTCCCAGTGTGAGATGTATTTGTTATATAGATTTACTGTAAAGGTTTATACCTCTATTCAAATGAATTTTCAAAAAGGTCGATAAATCTGTTTCTCCGGCGCTTTTGAAAAATTTGCGGTATGACTCTTTCAAAAGAGTCATGTAAACATCGGCGTATTCACCAGCAAAAGTTTTCCAGGTCATTTCAACATTACTATCCGAAGGAATATCTTCCTTCGGTGGTACTGTTGGGTCGGCCAGTGACATGCATAGCGCCCAGCGGCATAGCACGTTCCAGTTCTCGATGCCGGTTTTACGTTTTAGGATAATCAGTTGCTGCTTTTGCTTTTCTGATAAACGAATGATGTCAATGCTTTGCATAATCAGAAGTATCCCTCGTTAAAACCGGAGCTTTTGGCTGGCTCGTTGTAGCTAATATGAAACTCGCGGGCGATATAAGGCTTAAGTTGTTGGTAATAATCACCAACAATTTCCTCGTCAGTAGACAGCAAAATGACCTGCGGCCCGGCTTTTGGGAAGTAGTTATTTACCAGGTTGCTACGGTGCTTGCCATCTAAACGCCCCAACGGGGTGTCGATAACGGTAGGCAGTTCCTTACCTGATGCTTCTGCCAAGCCCCATAGAATAGCAATAGCGAGCAGCTGGCGCTCACCGGCTGATAGGTTAGCAGGCTGCAAGGCATTACCTGCTGCGTCGTACAGCGTAATCGCAAAACTGGTTGGGCAGATGGTTAGATCGCTAATCAACTGTGATTTGCGGCCCAATGCATCAAACTTCTGCTTTACCAAGCGTTGTAACTGATCGATATTTTCACTAATAAGCTGTTCAGCAAAGCCCTGTAACGTGGTTTTAAGCTTTTTAATGTGCTCACTAACTTGAATAGTGCGCTTTTGCTCAAAGGTGTCTTTGTTTTGCTGTGCTAATAAGTTGGTGTAGCGCTGTGACAATACATTGCTTTTCGCAATTGCTTGGTCGAGCAGTTGTTGTTTTTGCTTATGGCGGGTGCTGAGGTTTTTAAAGGTAGCCTCATACTCTGCCAATTCAGTAATTAAATGCTGAACTGAGTCGTAAGCCGGTATGGTATCTAGCTGCTTTTGCAGCAAAGCGTATTGTTCCAACAGCTTGGCTTCATCCTGCTTTAAGCGTTTGCGTAGCTTATCTTCTTCCGCTATCCGCTCATCCAGGCCATTAAAAATACCCAAATCAGTATTAAGGTAGCATTCTACGCTGGCTAATTGCTGACGAGCTTCGGCTTGCTCAGCCATGGTATTGCTAACCTGAGCAATGGTTTGTTCGGGCGCTGCACTTTGGCTTAATGCTGCCAGAATTTTTTCATCATATGCACTAATGGCCTCATCCAACACCTTGGCTTGTTTTGCCTCTGTTTCCAGCTTTATTTGTGCTTTGGTTTGTGCAATCAGATCTTTGACCAGTGCTAACGGGCCAACACCGGCGGCGAGCTTTATTTGCTCTGCTTTATTGAGTTTAAGCTTGGCTTCAACCGCACCTAGTTCAAATTTGAGCTCGTCACGCTTTTCGATTAGGTGCGCGCCGCTATTGCGAACAGCTTGGCGTGCTTTATTAATGGCAATATTGGTATCGCTCATCTGCTGTTCGATATCGGCGATGGTTTTTTTCAGATCAGACATCAGCACATTGTGCTGTCCCATCTCATCTTCACAAGCCGATACTTTGGCCATCACACTTTGGTCAACGTTACCGGCGCGGCGCTTTTTATCAACCTGGGCTAAGTCGATTTGCAGCTGTGATAATAAATCTAGTCCCAGCAAGCTCTCGATACCGGTTTTTACTAGCTCTGATGAACGTTGTGGGTGCGCTAGGTTCTCAATTTTTTCACCATCGAAAAAGAATAGGTCGGATAAACTGAGTGGGATAAACTCATTTACAAAGTCATCCCAGTATTGGCTTAGGTGCTCGTCATAAACCGCGTTTACCAACACGCGCACTTTATCTTTAGCCTCTAACCCTTTTACCTGCCAGCTACGCTCAATGTCATACAGACGCACTGTATTGTCGGTGCGGTGTATAAACGACAAGCTGAGTTTGACTTCGGCATCATGTGGCGCGAAGCGGTTTTTACAGCTGGCTAAAAAACTGCCATAAGCCGTGCCGGCACGGTTAGAGCATTTAGCATGTTTGCCATAAAGTACGAGTTGAATGGCATCTAAAAAGGTTGTTTTACCGCCACCGTTAAGCGCGCCAAGTAATACCACCGGTTTATCTGCCGTCACATCAAGCTTAATACTGTGCTCACCCTGGTAAATACCAAAGTTTTGAATTTGCAGTTCCTTAAATATCATCGCTGACTACCTCAGTTTCAATCAGCAATGAGCTATAACCCTCTTCCTTAATTGAGCGAGTAATAACGGCAATTTGTTCGGCGATAGCCTCTTTTTCTTTTGCTGTTAGATTAGGTGAATTGTCGTATTGAATTTGCAGTTCATGCCTCTTGCGCTCCAGCGCAAAGGTTTTCGCATCTTCTAATGAAGAGAATGCACCTTTTTCCAGACTGTCATCTAATTCAGCTGCCAGGTTTGCCCGGCGCAATTGGTTTTTGTGCTTGTTGGCTATCGCCATTACAGCGCGTACTTGCTGATACATTAAACCGTCTTTGTCATCTTGCTTGGCGCAATAGTCTTTCAGTTTGTCCAGTACCGATCTATTTAATATCGGGTGATGCGCCCGCTTCTCGCCGGGATACGGCTTTTTGAGCACTTTTTCATAAATAGCCGGTAAGCTATCTTCAACCTCGAGCTTTTCTTCCAGCCAAATACGGCGGATCTCTTCTAGTTCTTCAAGCGGCAACAGCTCTAAGGTTTTAACCTCGGGTGGGCCCATTTGTTGAACGGCGACTTGTGCTTCCAGTACTTTTTTCAATAACTCTTCGCGAAAGCTTTGAATGTAAGGTCCCGGTACGATATCAGCGCCATGTTTGGAAATGTGCACAGTAAGGTTGCCATTCATACGACGAAAATCACGGCGTGCTTTATCACGACGCAGTTTATCCAGCTTCTTATCTCTGTTGGCATCATTGACGTCGATTTTATTACGCAAATTTAACAGCGGTAGCATCCATTCTTTTTCATCGTCGTTGGCAATCATCGCCGACATAGATTTGTCTTCTGACACCATGGTGCAGACATAACAACCGAAACGGCTATCACCACAGCTTTGGGTGCTTTTATCCACGACCAGCGGGCATTCGCCACCTTCTGTAGCACCTTGGTACATACCCATCAAGTCGTGGTTAGGGAAATTCCATGGGTTGGACACTGAGTTTAGGTAGACCCAAACGTCGTCATTGGTCCAATCGGCAATCGGTGTATAAACCCATACCCGGTCTAAACTGCCGTTGGCTGTAAGGCCGTCGGCTCGACGTGTATTGCTGTCTATACTTTCGTAATGCTCCATTGAGGCTGCTCGAGCAGTACTTTCCGCTTTACGCGTGCCTAGTACTAGTATCGCCTCGCCACGCTTGTCGACCAGGTTATTTATAAAGGTGTTCGACGGAGATATTTTTAATCGATCAGTACACCAGCGGAATTTATAGCGTGGTGCAGGATAGCCTTTACCAATTAAGTTAACCCAAAAGCGATCTTTTACAGCTGGGGTTAAGCGATGAGGAATAATTGGTAAGCTTTGCTTGGCAGTGGTTTCCTTCATCCGTTCCAGTGATTTCTCTACCCACATAGCAACAAAGGGGTTTTCCACTAAGGTATCCGTGCTTATAACATGTACATCTTTATGACACTTACCTTCAGCCTTTAAATCAATTAGTGCGTACCAGATAAGCTGCAAAATAGCAGTAGAGTCTTTACCGCCGCTATAGCCGATGACCCAGGGGATTTCATCAGACAAATAGAGTTGCTTCACATGAGCTTTTGCATCTTCAAGCGTTTGCTTTAAACCTTTTTTGGTAAAGGCTGAGTAAACGTTTACAGCGAGTTCACTACTCATGGTTGTTACCTGTTAATTTGGCTTCGTCTTGTTGTTCTTTGGCACTGAGGGGTAAACCTAATAACAGCTTGATGCGAGTTGCAGTGGCTTTGGCTCGGCTTGAATTATTGCTCATCTCACCATTTATCATACAGCGCCCCTCCCAATCGGCTTTATTACTTCTATCCCAGTTTATTTGTTTTAGTTTTTTTAAGGATTGCTGCCATTTAGGGACTTTCAATAATTGACGGCCTACAAGACCCAAAGCTTGTAGTGTTACTGAGTGCACATTAACAGAATGCTTTCTGGCATCGCCCGCAGAGAGTTTATCTTCATATACGAACTGCCACTCAGTCATGTTCTCATAAACCGTCTGCCAATATTCAGCAGCGACTATGCTTAACTTCTGATAGTTATCAGCGGTCACTTTATCAAACAGCTCTTTTGTTGCTCGATTAAACGCGCTATGTGTAAGTAGCTTCTTTGAACGTGGACTTAAGCTGTTTTTCTCTAAATCAATTAGTTTCTGTAACACAGGATTATTGTAAATAAGCTCTTTTGAAAGCATGGCGCAGGGCGAATTGTCGTAGGTTATACCTAGTGAGCGGTCAGCCTTTTTCGGGTAGAGGTTTAAATCTTTAAAGATTTTTTGCCTATCTTCTAAAGTTTTATCCGCAAAAAACACCACGGAAATACTTTCATCAGCCAAAGTCGGATCTTGTTTTAATGCCTCTGCAATAGCAGCATTGCGATGTTGTCCGTCTGTAATATAAACCTCGGCATCGGCATCAATAGTCAGGGTGCCAATATTGGTCTCATGCGCACCGCTACCTATAGGAGTAAAGGCGCTAGCGCCTTCAATACATGCGGTAATAGCTGAAAAAGCGTAATCTTCGCGTTGAGACAGAATATAATTGGTTATTTGGGGAATGCGCTCTGGATTCAACGTACGCTGTGCCCGTGCTTCAACCGGTAATGCGCTCTCATCGAAGGTAAATACCTTACGAAGTCTTTTTAATGGACACATAACAATGTAGTATTCACTACCTGCTTGCACTCCACGAATGGCTGGAAAAGACGTCCCTGACGATATACTGTTCACACCAATACCTAACTGTTTAACTAATTATTGTTTGTACAAAATTATAGCTTGTTTGTACAAACAGGGGCGATATAGTATCAGTTAGACTTTTACATGTCTGCTAATTTAGGCAAAAAACTTCGGCAATATTTATGACTGTATATTTGGATTTTAACGCTACAACCCCCGTTTTACCTGCAGTTGCTGATTTGGTTTATAAACTGATGGTCGAGGAGTATGGCAATGCCGGTAGTCGTACCCATGAATATGGTGTGGCGGCTAAGCGCGCAGTGGAAACAGCCCGTGCGCAAGTTGCTGAAATTGCCAAAGCGGACAAAACAGAAGTGATTTTTACCAGTGGTGCTACAGAGAGTAATAATATCGCCATTTTGGGCTTACGTGAATTTGCAGAGCGTAGCGGTAAAAAACATATTATTACCAGTAAGCTGGAGCATAAAGCAGTACTTGAACCTATAGAGCACCTTGAGCAGCAGGGCTTTGAAGTTACCTACCTGGATGCAACAAGTGATGGGCAAGTGGATATTGAGCAGCTAAAAGCGGCACTGCGTGACGATACCGTGCTGGTGTCAATAATGCACATCAACAACGAAACTGGTGCAATTCAACCCATCGCAGAAATCTGTCAGTTGCTGGAAGAGCATGAAGCTTATTTGCATGTCGACGCTGCACAGAGTTTTGGTAAGTATCCGTTTGATCTTGATAGTAGCCGTATCGATTTTATCAGTGTCAGTGGCCACAAATTGTATGCCCCCAAGGGCATTGGTGCGCTGATCATGCGTCGTCGGGGCTTTATGAAACCTCCGCTGAGACCTATTTATTTTGGCGGCGGGCAAGAAAAGGGCTTGCGTCCTGGTACGCTGGCGACCCCGCTAATAGCAGGATTTGGCCTCGCATGCGAGCTGGCTGCAGAGAATGCCGAAGAATGGCTGGCGCATGTCAGTGAGTTAAAAGCCAACTTTATGGCTGCAGTAAGCGAGCTGGGCGGTGAAGTTAATGGTCAGAATACTTCGCCCTATGTCGTTAATTTTTCTGTACCGGGGATTAACTCAGAAGCGGCGATGGTAAAGCTAAAGGGTATTATTGCTGTATCAAACGGCTCTGCTTGTACATCAAGTAGCTATACCCCATCGCATGTTTTAACTGCTATGGGGTTGGATTCAGATCGCATCGCTGGCGCTATTCGTGTCTCATTTGGCGTGACCACAGAACAGTTGCCAATTGATCAGATTACTTCGGCACTACGAAGTCTGCTTTAACGAATCCGGTATCTGGTAAAAATAGGCGTTACCTTGTTTTTTAAAAGGTAATTTGCCAGAGACCCGAAGGTGCATCAGTTCACAGCTGGATACCTTAAGCACCTTCTTCGCTTCTTTGCTGCTAAGCCAGATATCATTTTTGACAGTTCTATTCTCTAATTCCATAAATGCTGCTCTTAACTTTAATTGTCTTCATAATACTCTTCTGCGTATCTAATTGGTTTGCTTTTCGGCGAGCATTAAAAAACGAAAATGGCGCAATGAGAAATATGACTATGGCGAAAAATGGGGCGGGAACGGCAAGCGCCTTAAATAGCGCACTGAGAAGCTGGTTGTCTGTTTCTATTAACGGCAAAACGTAGCCCATTACGAAATAGACAATAACTGCCGTGATTACAGAAACCCACCATGGCGCGTGAAAAAGATCGTCAGCAAATGACATGTTTTTTCTGGGCATAATCAAACATCCTTGTTTAACAACCATGACATAGTAACTCAGAGGGTGTCTTAGTTGGGTATTAATTCCAACCTTGTAGTATTGACTTATTGATATGGTCAATGAAACGTGGATACTTTTTGAGCTTATTTTTCCGCTTTGCCGGTAGGCACCATAGTTATATTGATGCAGTCGTCCCCATGGTAACTGGTATCCATGCGATACACCTTTTACGCAATACCTTCACCAAATAAACAAAATGTCACTTACCGGATTCACGCAACTGCCGTATTATAGCGGCGTTGTAGGTTTGGGATTTACATGCAGTATCTATGAGCCTGATTTCAACACTATCCGGTTGGTTGCTGGTCATTCTGTCGCTGGCGATGTACATCTTTGGCTATCTTGACTCGCACGTGGTCAGGCTGGAGGAAGTGCGCGGCACGCTGCTTATTGCTATTGTTCTTATGTTGCTTGGTGCGTTGCTGAAGCCGGTTGAACAGTTTTATACCGCAGCAACCGCAAAAAAACAAAAATCCCGAACCCCGCCTGCGCCACCCGTGTGAGGTTGCTGAATAATCCACTGGCAACAATTCCTATCCAGGACTATACCCGTAGTAACTCTTCATTTTTTTTGCGAGCCGAAATGCGTTCGCAGTGTACGGGCACTATCATGGATATGCGCGAGGCAGAAGCCACAGCCCAGGCTAACCTGGATGCAATCTACCAACAACTGGGGGTAGGCCGTATGGCTGTTGCCAGCGCGGATGATGCACAGCTGGATGCGCTGCTGTCTGAGTTAATAGAAATGTATCCCTACCGTGACCTGGATAACGCTACCATAAAAAAAGTGGTTTCCCTTCGCGGGTCGCTGGCCAGGTTATTGCTGCTTCGTGACGGATTTAATCTGGCCGACCTGCCGTCCGATTAAGTCTGCCAACGCACACAAAACCGGGCATACTTTCCTTTCCGTTGCAGAGTCCGGCCTCAGCCTTATCGCAGCACCCAACCACAGAAAACAAAAGAATCCATCGTCAATTCTGGGTAGTATGAATAAGTCGTTTATTACACATAACAATACCAACAACACGATGGGAAACTCATGGTTCAGATAAAACGCTTTATTCTGCCGGTGGCGTTGCTGTCACTTACCGGCGCAATCAGTGCCTGTCAGCCTGATACAACGTCTTCGCAAACACAAACCGCCGATGCCAGTGCACCCGCTGCGCCGGCAATTAACTATCCGGACACCCGTAAAGGGGAGGTGGTCGACACTTATTTTAATGTGGACGTGGCCGACCCGTATCGCTGGCTGGAAGATGATCGCAGCGACGAAACCGCGAACTGGGTGAAAGCGCAAAATAAGGTAACCCAAAGCTACCTGGCTAACATTCCTTATCGCGGGAAAATCGCTGAAAAGCTAAGCGCGCTGCTTAACTATGAGCGGGTATCTGCGCCGTTTGAAAAAGGCGACTACACGTATTTCTATAAAAACGACGGGCTGCAGAATCAGGCCGTAGTGTATCGCCAGAAAGGGGATGGCGAGCCGGAAGTGTTTATCGATCCTAACACCTTCAGCGACGACGGTACGGTGTCGCTGGCGGGGCTGTCGTTCTCGGAAGATGGTTCGCTGGTGGCTTACCAGACCTCTACCGGTGGAAGCGACTGGCGTGACGTGTACGTGATGAACGCCGAAACCAAAACGCTGATTGGCGAGAAACTGGTTAACGTAAAATTCAGTGATCTGTCCTGGTACAAAAACGAGGGGTTTTATTACTCCAGCTACGACAAGCCAAAGGGCTCGGAGCTAAGCGAAAAAACCGACCAGCATAAAGTGTACTACCACAAAGTAGGCACAGCGCAGGCCGACGACCAGAAAGTGTTTGGTCATACTGACGAGCAGAAACACCGTTATGTGGGCGCCAAAGTGGGTGACGAAGGCCGTTACCTTATTGTTAGCGCAGCGGTGTCTACGTCGGGTAACCGCGTGTTTATTCAGGATCTGCAAAACCCGGATGCCGGGTTTGTTACTGTTAAAGACGATCTGGAAACCGATGCCGAACTGCTGCTGGTAAAAGACGGCACGCTGTACTTTAAAACCAACCTGAACGCGCCGAATTCCAAAGTGGTCAGTGTGGCAGCCAGTAACCCGGCCGTTGCAAACTGGGTGGATGTACTGCCTGAAACTGATCATGTGCTGTCAGTGTCGACGGTGGGTGGCTACTTCTTTGCTGAATACATGGTGGACGCTATTTCGCAGGTGAAGCAGTACGCGCTGGACGGTACGTTCGTAAGGGAAGTGGCGCTGCCGGGTATTGGCTCGGTTGAATCATCAGGCCGCGACCTGGGCGGCATTGGTTCGTTCACCGGCGCCAAAGACGCCACGCTGACTTACTTCATGTTTGAAAACTACAGCACACCAAAAACCACCTATCGCTACAACATTGAAAGTGGTGAAAGTGAACTGGTGATGAAGCCGGCTACCACGTTTGACGGTAGTCAGTATGTGTCTGAGCAGGTGTTTTACACGTCGAAAGATGGCACAAAAGTGCCCATGATCATTACCCACCGTAAAGATCTTGAGCGCAACGGCAAGAACCCCACCATGCTGTATGGCTACGGCGGGTTTAATATCAGCCTGACACCGCGTTACAGCGCCACGGTAGCCGCCTGGCTGGAAATGGGCGGCGTGTATGCGGTGCCCAATATCCGCGGTGGCGGTGAGTACGGTAAGGCCTGGCATAAAGCCGGTACGCAAATGCAGAAGCAGAACGTGTTTGACGACTTTATTGCCGCCGGTGAATACCTGATTGAAAACAACTACACCAGTTATCAGTATCTGGCGCTGCGCGGCGGTTCGAACGGTGGTCTGCTGGTGGGTGCGGTGATGACACAACGCCCTGATTTGGCAAAAGTGGCGCTGCCCGCGGTAGGCGTGCTGGATATGCTGCGTTATCACACCTTCACTGCAGGTGCAGGCTGGGCGTATGACTACGGCACGTCTGAGCAAAGTGAAGAGATGTTCCGCTATCTGCTGGGCTACTCTCCGGTTCACAACGTAAAAAGCGGTGTGGATTACCCAGCCACAATGATCACTACCGCCGACCATGATGACCGTGTGGTACCGGCGCATTCGTTCAAGTTTGCTGCCGAGCTGCAGGCGAAAAATACCGGGCCCAACCCCATGCTTATTCGCATCGAAACGGACGCGGGGCATGGTGCGGGTACGCCGGTCAGCAAAACCATTGAGCAGTATGCTGACATTTACGGCTTTACCCTGTACTCAATGGGTGTTGAGTCGCTGTAAGCTACTTTTGATAAATGAAGCCAGGCACTTGCCTGGCTTTTTTCTGTTTAACGCTATGTATTGCCGTTGTCGGTAACCGGTAGCTAAACGCGTATTTGTTTCTTCGGGCCAATCTCTGTTATAGATGTTCTATCGTGCTGTGCGAAACAGCAAGCCTCAGGTTGCAAAGGAACACAACACCTTGTCTGACAATATCCAGTACTACTCGGACAATGCGAAAACACTGTCACAACAGTACAACAGTGTGCCGTTTGAAACCGTGCATAAAGACTGGCTTCACTATATTCCGGAAGCGGGTATGGCGCTGGACGTGGGGGCTGGCTCTGGTCGCGATGCGCGTTATCTGGCATCTAAGGGGTTAAGCGTTGTGGCGGTAGAGCCCGCCCGTGGTATTCGTGAAATAGCCAAACATTACCGTGTTGATAAGCCCATTCACTGGGTGTCAGACTCGCTACCGTCCCTTTCGCGGGTGTTCGCGTTACAAACTAAGTTCGATCTGATTCTGCTAAGCGCAGTGTGGATGCATATTCCACCGTCCCAGCGCGAAAAGTCGCTGCGAAAACTTAGCGCCTTACTTAAGCCAAACGGCAGGCTAATTATCTCCCTTCGCCATGGCGTGAGTAATGATGCACGCACCATGTATCCGGTATCGGCCGACGAGCTGGCCAGCCTGGCCAGTCAGTTCGGGCTGACCTTTCAGTTACTGACCCCGGAAAAGCAGGACGATGAACTGGGGCGGGACGATATTACCTGGCAGACGGTGATGCTGACGCTGCCTGCTGGTCAGTAGCCTCGACCTTCTTCTGATCTCATTGCAAAACTTCCAACCCCTCAATTTAAAAACCTGATCGAAGGCTGTCATCTTTGGCAGCATTTAGTCGGGTGCTCTTTACCTACAGTAAGCGTATGAAACCAGCAAGCGAGCCCCTGGCTCGCTCATTTTCAAAAGGACGTTGAAATGAACCGTATAACTGTTGAGGGATTCACGCTGTTCGCGTTTAAGGGGTTGATAGTCTTAAATGCCATCGAGTACTTTGCAAAAGTGATTACTGGTCCCGTGATGGCCACCTTTGAGTACCCTGAATTTCAGAACATCATATTGCTGGGGATAGTGCTGCAGGTGCTCTCTGATAAAGCGAAACGCAACGTGCAGCAACCTCACCATGAGTGAGGCGCAGAGCAACCAGCTCATCGAATAGATTGCGCCTGCAGCTGGCAGGAACTTAGCCCTGCTACATTCCCTCCCCATGACACACCACCGCAATCAGCGTTTGGGCCGGGTTAACCGCCAGGCGGCTGGCGCCGTCAGGGCAGGTGTCTGAAATATCGGCAAAGCGGGTCAGGGCGCTGCCGGGCTTCTGGCTGTCCCAGAACCACAGGCTGCCCTGGCTGGCCGCAAGTACTTTCCCGTCCGGTGTCCAGGTGTAGTAGCTGCTGTCATCGGGTAATTGCACCAGCGGCTGAATGTCACGGGTTTTGGGGTTGAGCATCATCACCCAGTTTTTGCCATCCACACGGGCATTAAAACTCATATTGTCACTGCCGGGAATGTTAAACAGGCTGGCACCGGTAGACGGCGCAACCAGAGTGGCGTCTTTGGTGGTTACATCAGCAACGTACAACTGCATGGCGTTGTCGGTCAGTACGGTTATCAGCACCTGTTTGCTGTCTATCCAGGCGTGATAACCAATCAGAAAGTCGGGCTCAAGCAGCGGATAACGTTCCCCGGTACTGCGCTCATACGCCCACAGCTCCTGAATGCCCTCGGGTGCGAAAATTACAGAAAACAGGTCGCCGCTGGCTATTGGCGTTGGGGAGTACTCACTTTCATCACTGTCGGTCAGGTTGGTTGTGCTTTCAGTGCTGAAGGTATACAGCAGGGTGTCGGTTTGTCCGTCGACTTCTGCGGTGTAAAACAGGGCACTGCCGTCGGGCAGAAAATAGGGCTGATTGTCGTAGCCCGGGCGCCCGGTCAGGTTGTGCAGCGTACCAATTGCCGGTGTGTCGTCTTTGATCGTCAGGTCGGCCAGAAAAATGTCGGCTCCGGGTGGCGTTTGCGCGCGGGCTGGCTGGCAACACAGCAGCAACAGGGCAGAAACGGTAAACAGAATAGGTTTCATGGCGGTATGCTCAAAAAAGTCTGATGGACACTACCATGGCATGAAAAGCGAAAGCAGGGAAGGGTGAGCGCCCTGCAATGAGGGCGCCCGGACGTGTTAGTAGGTAATGCCGCGGCCAAAGTCGCCGTCAACATTGGCTGTCATATAGGTAAACACCACGTAGACTGCCACGTTCTGCGCCAGCTCGTCGGGGTTCACCTTATCCAGCGTGTCGTTTGCGGTGTGGTGCAAATCAAAGTAGTCGGTGCCGTCCTGACGCAGCGAGAACGTGCTCATGCCCAGTCCGCGCAGTGGCCATAAGTCAGGGCCGCCAGTAGCTTTGGGTTCGCCCCTGGCAACGTTCAGCGGGGCAAGCACGCTCATCATCTGATCTACCATGGGCTCGCTGTCATTCGCGGATGACCAGTCTACCGACCAGATAGGACCTGCCCCGAAGTCTGACTCTGCCGCGGTGATGTGCTTGTCCATTTCGTCGGCGTGTGCGTCGGCATAGGCGCGGGCACCCACCAGACCAATCTCCTCTGCCGCCCACAGTACAACGCGGATCGTGCGCTCAGGCCGGCCCTGCTCTGCAATCAGTTTGGCGGCGGCCATGGTAATGGCAACGCCGGCACCGTCATCAATGGCGCCGGTACCCAGGTCCCAGGAGTCAAGATGCCCGCCTATCACCACCACTTCGTCGGGCTTTGATTTACCGGTGATTTCGCCAATCACGTTGTATGACGTGTATTCGTCACCCGGTGACGAGGTCAGGGTCAGCTTGAAGGTTACCGGGCCGCGCTTAAGCATATTCAGCAGCAGGTCGGCGTCGGGGTTAGACATGGCGGCGGCTGGAATTTGCGTCACATCAGGCAGGTAGTTCATGTTGCCGGTATGGGCCAGACGATCATCGTCGGTACCAATAGAGCGGATGACAATGGCTTTGGCACCTTTTTCACCGGCCACTGATGCGCCCTTACTGCGCGCGGTAACGGCCTTGCCGTAGCTCGAGCCGTCGCGGGTTTTGCCCATTTTGTAGCTGATAAACACAATTTTGTCTTTGACCTGTGCAGCGTCTGCGGCCACCAGGTCATCGAACGTATTGAAATGTACAATTTCTGCGGTAATACCGTCTTCGCCGGTGCCGATGCTATTGCCCAATGCCGTCACCACAACAGGCTGTGGGAAGGGGGCAACAACTTCTGCGGTTTCTTTGCCGCGTACCCAGCGGTTAAAGGTCACAGGCTCTTTGTATACCTTGTCAAAACCCAGTTCCTGAAACTTATTTATCGCCCAGTCAACCGCGCGTGCATCGCCCGGCGACCCTGCCAGGCGGGGGCCGACCTCGGTGGTCAGTGATTCAAGAATGGTATAGGCCAGATCGCTTTTCAGGGCAGTGTCACGCAGCGCTGCGGCATTTTTTACCTGTGCGTCAGACAGGCTGCCAGCGGCCATTACACAGGTACTGGTCAGTGCCAGCAACAAGGTAGTGAGAAATCGCATAAAGGAACTCCTTAACGGTAAAGTCAGAGTATGCCACACCCGCACTGGCGGGCGCTGGCACCTTGTCGGGCGTAGCTAGGCGTTCACCGCTTGCAGGGCGTCGGGTGTCTGCGTTAGCGGTGTTGTCATGCCCTGCTGTTCCAGCAGCTCGCCAAATGCCAGCAGCCAGTCGTCGGCGTGGCGCGCCGCAGCGAATGACAGCCCAACCGGCAGACCGCTGTCGTTGCGTCCGGCAGGCACGGTCAGCACGGGCATGCCGGTCAGGTTGTACAGCGCCACAAACGGGAAGCAGTAGTCAATATACGGCATATCAATGCCATCAAGCGCAATACGCTGATGCTGGTGGTTGTGGGTAAACGCCGGCCCCATTGCGGTGGGCGACAATACCGTGTCGTAAGGGCTGTACAAACGATGAATTTCACCTATCAGGTGCTGGCGCTCGGCCAGACAGCGGCTAAAGGCTTTAAAGTCCATGGCCAGGCCGCGTTTAAACGCCGCGCGGGCGTCCAGCGATGAGTCTTTCAGGGCGCCGCGAAAACGCAGATAAAACAGCTTTCTTATCGGCCAGCTTAACGTTTGCCCCATAAAGTACCCGAACAGACTGACCCAGCACAGCAGCAGTTTCTTGGCCAGTTCCGGGTCGATATGAACCGGCGTGACGGTAGCACCCGCCTGTTCCAGTTTTTGCTGTAGCGACGACAATGCCGCCGTGACGTCGCTGCCCGGATTGAGGTGATAAAGCGATGTCAGTACGCCAATATTCAGGCCTTTGAGGGACGTCGGCGGGGTGGCGGGTGACGCCACAGGCAGGTAATGCTGATCCACCCAGTCAGGCGCAAACAGTACCTTGCAGGCCAGCGCCAAATCGCCGGCGCGGCGGGCAAGCGGGCCGGTGCTGTTCATGGCACTCCAGCCCAGCGTAGAGCCGGGCAGGGGCGGAACATGACCATCGTTACAGTGCCCGTTTTCTGTTGGTTTAAAGCCATACAGCCCACAAAAAGCGGACGGGTTGCGAATAGAGCCGCCAATGTCGCTGCCCAGCTCAAGCGACGTCATGTCAGCGGCCAGCGCAGCGGCGCCACCACCGGTGCTGCCGCCGGGCGTGCGCGACAGGTCGTGGGGGTTATTACACTGCGGGTACAGCGGGCCAAACGTCTGGGCATCAGACAGCAGCGTTGGAATATTGGTTTTCCCCAGGATCACAGCGCCTGCGCGCTCCAGCCGCTGAACCAGCATGGATGTCGTGGCGGCGACGTGTTTTTTCAGTGGGGGATAATTTACGCTGGAACGGGTCCCGGCCATCAGAAAACACTCTTTCACTGACACCGGCACACCGTGCAGCGGGCCGGCTTTATCCGGTGTCTTTTTGATCACTGCATCGCGCTGACGGGCCTGTAAAACCGCGCGATCGCTGAACACATCCACAAACGCGTTTAAGTGCGAATTGTAGCGTTCAATGTTGCTCAGGTAGTGCTGTGTGATGTCCGTGGCACTGAGCGAGCCCTGACGGATAGCCTGGGCAATATGACTGGCCGAAAGATAGTCCATAGGTACGTCCGTAACCGGCTGCAGGGGCCGGCAGCGTTATCAGAATAAGTGTCGTGAGTGTATTTATGCCAGTATCCGCCGGTGGCCGTCAACGCTGGCCGGTCAGTCAGTGTCATGCACCTTGCGCTCAATCAAACACTTGTAAACGATTGTAAATAGGAGGCGGGCAGCAATTGACAGTCACGCCGCGGTTGATTACTTTTAAAATTACACTTTCACATGGACAACGTGCTATGCCTATTTCCATTAGTTTTGAGCTGTCAGACAGCGACCTTGAACATTTCCGCGATGCCATCAAAACGGCCGCTGAAAACGCCAGTAAACACTCCGACGACGAAATTTTAAGTAAAGCGGAGCAAGCCATCAAAGACATGGAACAGGCCAATCTGCCAGCGTTTGTTTCAGAGCGCCTGGACTCACTGGAAGCACTGATTGCTGCAGTGAAAGACGAAGAATGGCAAATGCCGGACGAAGAAAAACGCGACATTCTTACGTCGCTGGCCTACTTTACTGATCCGGAAGATATGGTGCCGGATCATATTCCTGGCCTGGGTTATCTTGATGACGCCATCATGATTGAACTGGTTATTCAGGACATGTCGCTGGACCTGTCTGCTTACCGTGAATTCTGTAGCTTCCGCACAACAGAAGAGAATCGTCGCGGTGCTGATGCCAAAGTCGACCGAGAGAGCTGGCTGGCGGGCACGCGCAGCCAAATTCGCTCAAACCTGCGTAAAAAGCGCCAGTCTGGCGTAAGACGCAAGGTGTTTGGCCGCATCATGTAATCAAAAAAAGCGCCGACAGGCGCTTTTTTTCTGTCCTTTCTTTTCCCGTTTTCCCGGCGGGTTTTACCTTTGGTGGCTTTGTGTTTGATTCGCCGTCGGTTTTACACAGCACATCATGCAATAACATGGTAAATTCGTTGGTCAGGGCTTACTATTTACAACAGCTCTCATGGAGAACGCCACGTGTTACGCGGGAAATTACCAACCCTGTCTTTTGTGTTTTTTACTCTGTTGCTTGTTGCGACGGGGCCTGCTGTTGCGCAAAATGTGTCAGAGCCGGACAGCGACAGTAACCATAATGTGGTGCTGCTGACCGACCGTGAGAGTTTTGTCAGGGCAATTCGCAATAACACCGAGCCCGACAGTATCGTTCAGGCTGCGTATCAGCAGTTGTTTAATGATATTGGTGCCCCCGCGTTTGAGCTTACCCCCGGTGAGCGTGCGCTGCAGCTGCTCGACGGCGAAGCGCCGGTGTGCATGCCGTTTAAACTGAAAACGGCGGCGCGCGAGGCGAATTACCTGTTCAGTCTGCCTACCGATATTTACCTGTCACTGCGTCTGTATCAGCGCGAGTCGTCACCACCACTTGGCGCGGCCTTACTGACTGACGACGGGAAGGTGCGTTCATTAACAGACGCGATTATGGCGTCCGGCGTGCTCATTCTTATCAGTGGCCACTCCTACGGCTCGGTGTTGGATGCGGCTATCGAAAACATTCCGGCCTCCCGCCTTTACTACAAAGTGGGGATGGATCCGTATCAGGCGTATCTGCAAATGCTGGCGCGCGGACGCGGCGATTTTGCGTTACTGTTTCCGTCGGTTGCAGCCTCTCTGTCGCAGCAAACGCCATTGCGTGAATATGCCATCAGCGAACTGCCAACCTTCACCACCGGCCACCTGATGTGCAATGACCGGCCTGCGTCACGGGCATTCATTGATAAAGTAAATACCGCATTACAGGCACATTATCGTGACGGCTCGTTCGAGCAGGTCCATGCACCCTATTTCAGTGATGCCGATCAGGGCGTGCTGCACACATTTATTCAAACCCTGTGGCAGCGCAGTGAACATTGATTTTGCACTCATTTTGAACTGCCGTTACACTAGCCGCGTACCGATTAAGGTTTTGTGTGACCGGAGTGTCGTGTGACCAGACAACTTGTTGCGTTTTTTATACTGATGCTGGTGTGTGTGCGGGTGGTAGCAACCACAGGCCATGCCGTGTGTAATCATCAGCCGCAGCAGGACAACACCACCGCCGTCACCATGGCGCACAGTGACTGCATGCAGGGCATGACAGAGCAAACCTCAATGACACAGGCCAGTGACAGTTGCAGCGAATGTTGCGAGGGTGACTGCCAGTGTGATCTGCATTTTGCTCACAGCCCGGTTTTTCTGCCAGTTGATACCACTGAACTGACTGAACAGGGTATCCGAAGCCTGCGTACCCAGGCTGTCTTTATGTTGCCTGACGGCCCCGTGTCAGTATATTTCCGCCCCCCAAGACACACCTGATTTACCTGCTAAACCCTGCCAGGTAAGGGTGTTATGCCCGTAACCTGTTGCAGCGATTTGCGGCCGTAGCAACGTGCTACCCGCAGTCACACGTCCTTTTTGGATAATGGTAATCGGGAGATCCCATGAACAGTTTTCTTCGCTTTGGCCTATTTGCCTGGCTGATTTTGCCTGCCGTAACGCTACAGGCGCAAACTCAGCCCCTGTCTTCCACTGCGCTCTCGCTGGATGATGCCATTGAGCAGGCGGTACAGGCCGACCCCTGGTTCAGTGGCAGTCAGCTCAGAGAGGATGCGGCGCTGGCACGCGTAAACGCCGCAAACGCACTACCAGACCCTATGGTCTCAGTCAGTATGGCTAACCTGCCCACCGACTCCTTCAGCTTTGCCCAGGAGCCGATGACCCAGATTAAGGTTGGGGTATCGCAAACCCTGCCGCGGGGGGAATCCAGAGCGCTGATGCAGGACCGGCATAACAAAGACGCCGCACGCTATCCGCTGATGCGCGAAGACCGGCGTGCTCAGGTCGGACTAACCGTGACGCAGCGCTGGCTCGATTACCTGGAGAAAGAAGCGGTGGTGGGTTTGATAAAGCAGGATCTTGGGCTGTTCGATCAGCTGATTGAGATTGCCGAGTCGGCTTACGCCTCGGGGGTGGGGTCGGCGCGCCAGCAGGATGTGTTTAATGCGCAACTGGAACGCTCGGCGCTTGAAGACCGCCTTGCCCGGGTTGAAGGTCAGCGACGTGAGGCGATAGCCGCGCTGGCTGAACTGATGGATGTGCCCGTCCTAACACCCGCACAACTGAACCAGGCGTTGCCTGACATCAGCCTGCCAGCGTGGCTGTTGCAGGATGCGCCTGCCAGTCGGCAGCAGTTATACACGTCTCTTCAGCAGCATCCGCGTGTTCGTCAGGTCTCGGCGCAGCGCGAGGTGGCCGAAACCGACGCTGAATTAGCGCGCCAGGCCTATGCACCACAATGGACCTTAAACTCAAGTTATGGTTATCGTCAGGACGATGAAATGGGGCGCAGCCGGGCAGACTTTTTGTCGGTTGGGGTGACGTTCTCGGTTCCGTTTGTTAACCAGGACGCCAATGACAGTGCGGTGTCTGCCGCAGTGGCGTCGGCCGGTGCTATTGAGACAGAAAAGCGGGTTATGATCCGCGAGTTTGCAGGCCGCGTGAGTACCCTGCTGCAGCGATTTGCCGCACTCACCGAACGCGAGGCGCTGTATGCCGATACGCTGATTTCACAGAGCCAGAATTACGCCGAGGCAGCGCTGAACGCCTATACCTCCGATACCGGCACGTTTGAAACCGTCACCGAAGCGCGTATTCGCCACCTTAATAACCGTATCGCCCACACCACGCTGATGGTGGATGCACTGCGTACAAAAGCGCAGTTACGTTACTTCCTCACCGCAACCGAATCACAGGGGGATCGCAATGACTAATTCAACCAAAGCGCTATGGCTGGCGGTGTGTGTTGCCGCGGCAGCCGGATTCGGTGCAGGTTTACTACTTAACAACACTAGCCCAACACAACAGGACAGCAGCGAGGCTGATGAGAAAAAGCCGCTGTACTGGGTTGCTCCCATGGATCCGAACTATCGCCGGGATAAACCCGGCAAATCGCCGATGGGAATGGATCTGGTGCCGGTGTACGACGATGAGCAAAATGACAGTGCCGGCACGGTGCGTATTTCGCCGGAAGTACAAAATAATCTGGGCGTACGCACCGCCGCAGTGACTGTCGGGCGTCTTCAGCCGCGCGTACATGCCACCGGCTATGTCGGCTATAACCAGGATTCACTGGTACACCTGCATCCGCGCGTGGCCGGATGGATTGAGGCGCTGTACGTCGATGCGGCGGGTGATCCTGTTGCAGCCGGCCAGCCTCTGTACACCCTGTATTCGCCTGAGCTGGTAAACGCCCAGAAGGAGTTACTGATTGCCCGGAAACGCGCAGATAACGCACTGATTGAGGCTGCGCTGGCCAGGCTGAAGGCCCTGAACCTACCGGATGATGCTATTCAGAAACTCCGTCGTTCCGGCGAGGTACAGCAAAACATCACGTTCACGTCGCCGGTAGCAGGCATTATCACTGACCTGCCTGTCAGAGAAGGGTTTTATGTTCAGCCCAATAACAATGTGATGAGTCTGGCCAGTCTCGATACCGTGTGGGTAGAAGCAGATGTGTTCGCCCGTGATGCAACGCGCGTCAGCGTGGGGCAGCCCGTTACCATGACCCTGCCGTTTACGCCGGGCAATCAGTGGCAGGGCACGGTGGATTATATTTATCCCACACTGGATGACGCCACCCGCACACTGCGTACGCGGCTGGTATTTGAAAACGAAGCGGGGCTGCTCAAGCCAGGTATGTACGCCAGTGTCGACATACAGGCCAATGGCGGCGAACCGGCAATATTGGTGCCCAATGATGCGCTTATCCGCACTCAGGAGCAGACCCGGGTGGTCGTTGCGCTTGGGGAAGGCCGGTTTAAGTCGGTTGCGGTAAAAACGGGGCTGTCTGACAGTTCGGTCACGCAGGTGACAGACGGGCTGATGGAAGGCGACGAGGTAGTGTTGTCAGCCCAGTTCCTGATTGATTCGGAATCGTCAAAAACCTCCGATTTTCGGCGCATGTCACCAATGAATGCGTCGCCCGAGGCGGTATGGGTTAAAGGCGAAGTGCAGTCGGTTGATGTGGCGTCGCGTGTGGCAAACATTACCCATGACCCTGTACCGGAGTGGGACTGGCCTGCCATGACAATGGACTTTGCCGTTGCTGAGTCTGTCGATATTGAGGCCCTGGCCAGTGCGCGGTCTCTTCATATGGAAGTGGCGAAGGACGGCGACGGTTATCTCATCTCGGGCATTCATGTGATGTCCACAAGGCAGGATGAACCTGACAACCAGGCCACGGTAAACGGTGAGATAAAAGCCATCGATCTGGCCACACGCACGGTCACCATTGCCCGCGGGCCAATTGAAAAATGGAACCGGCCCGCCACGACGATGGACTTCATTGCCGATGCGACGATAGATCTTACTGCGTTCGCGGCAGGAGACACCGTGACGTTTACATTTCGGGTAGACGACGACTTTATCATTATTGCGATGTCGGCTGAGGATGCACACAGCGGGCATGACATGACGTCGCACGGAGACATGCCATGATACGCGCGTTAATAGAATGGTCAGTAAAGCAGCGCTTCCTGGTGGTGCTGATGACGCTGATTCTTATCGCCGCCGGCATTTTTGCGGTCCGGCAAACGCCCGTTGACGCTATACCGGATTTGTCAGATGTGCAGGTAATTATTAAAACCCGTTATCCGGGCCAGGCGCCACAGGTGGTGGAAGACCAGGTGACGTACCCGCTGACGACCGCCATGCTGTCGGTTCCAGGGGCCAAAACGGTGCGCGGCTTTTCATTTTTTGGTGACTCGTACGTGTATGTGCTGTTTGACGATGACACCGACCTGTACTGGGCACGCAGCCGGGTGCTGGAATACCTCAATCAGGTTGCGCCGACCCTGCCGGAAACCGCACAGCCACAGTTGGGGCCGGATGCGACCGGTGTGGGCTGGGTTTACATGTATGCGCTGGTGGATCGCACCGGACAGCATGATATTGCCCAGCTTCGCAGCCTGCAGGACTGGTTCTTACAGTATGAGCTGAAAGCACTGCCGGGGGTGTCTGAAGTTGCGCCGGTAGGTGGCATGGTCAGACAGTATCAGGTGGAGGTGTCGCCCGATAAGCTGCAGGCATACAACATACCGGTTATGCATGTGTATGAGGCGCTTAAGCGTGGCAACCAGGAAGCCGGCGCATCGGTGATTGAAATGGCCGAAGCAGAGTACATGGTGACGGCGTCCGGTTACATTCAGTCTGTCGAGGACATTCGTGATATTGGTCTGGGAGTCAGTGCGCAGGGTGTGCCGGTGACCATTGCCGACGTGGCAGAGGTGCGCACCGGGCCGCAGATGCGCCGGGGGGTAGCCGAGCTGAACGGGCAGGGCGAAGTGACCGGCGGCATCATCGTGATGCGCTATGGTGAAAATGCGTTGGAAACGATTGACCGGGTAAAAGCACGCCTGGCGGAATTAAAAGACAGCCTGCCCGATGGGGTCGATATTGTTACCGTGTATGACCGTTCCGGGCTGATTGAACGGGCTGTCAGCACGCTGTGGGAAAAACTGGCGGAGGAGCTGCTGGTGGTCTCGCTGGTGTGCATCGTGTTTTTGTTTCATATCCGTTCGTCACTGGTTGCCATTATCAGTCTGCCGGTTGGGATCCTTGGTGCGTTTGTCATCATGTATCTGCAGGGCATTAATGCCAATATTATGTCGCTCGGCGGCATCGCCATTGCTATCGGCGCCATGGTCGATGGTGCCATTGTGATGGTGGAAAACCTGCACAAACACATCGAGGATACGCCGCTGACCAAAGAAAACCGCTGGGAGGTGGTGACCCGGGCAGCCAGCGAGGTTGGCCCCGCCCTGTTTTTCTCGTTGCTAATTATCACCGTGTCGTTTTTACCGGTGTTTACTCTCGAAGCGCAGGAAGGCCGCATGTTCTCGCCGCTGGCCTTCACAAAAACCTATGCCATGGCAGTGGCGGCAGGGCTGGCGATTACCCTGGTGCCGGTGCTGATGGGCTACTTTGTGCGTGGTACGGTAAAACCCGAGAGCAAGAATCCGTTAAACCGCATAATAGCAAGCGCTTACTTACCGGTTTTGCGCGCTGCGCTAAAGTACCCGAAAAGCACCCTGCTGGCAGCGCTTATCGTTACTGTGGTGGGGTTCTGGCCAGTCGGCAAGCTGGGCAGCGAATTTATGCCGCCGCTGGACGAAGGCGATCTGATGTACATGCCGACCACACATCCGGGTATTTCCATTGGCAAAGCGCGTGAGCTGTTACAGCAAACCGACAAGCTCATCAGCACGCTGCCGGAAGTGAAATCGGTATTTGGTAAGGTTGGCCGTGCAGATACGGCCACTGATCCGGCACCGTTAACCATGATTGAAACCTTTATTCAGTTAAAGCCGCAGAGCGAGTGGCGCGACGGCATGACCATGGACAAGCTGCGTCAGGAGCTCGACCGTCTGGTTGATTTCCCTGGGCTTACCAATGCCTGGGTCATGCCCATTAAAACCCGTATCGACATGCTGGCCACCGGCATTAAAACCCCGGTGGGCATCAAGGTGGCGGGGCCGTCGCTGGATGTCATCCAGCAGATTGGCCGTGAGCTGGAGCGGGTGCTGTCAGACCTGCCGGGCACAGCATCGGTATATGCCGAGCGGGTGGCCGGTGGGCGCTATTTGCGTATTGATATCGATCGTCTCCGTGCGGCCCGCTTCGGCATGAACATCGCTGATGTACAGCGGGTGATAGCGTCAGCCGTCGGCGGACAGAATGTGACGCAAACGGTTGAGGGGCTGGAACGGTATCCGGTCAGTCTGCGTTATCCGCAGCATTATCGTGACTCCCCCGAAGCATTATGGGCACTGCCGATAGTCACGCCGAACGGCCAGCAGATCACCCTGGGTGATGTCGCGGTAGTGCGTATTGAAAACGGCCCGGCCGCGATAAAAAGCGAGAATGCCCGTCTTAACGGCTGGGTGCTGGTAGATATTGACGATGTCGACATTGGCAGTTACGTCACCCAGGCGCAGCAGCGCGTGGCGGCTAAAGTTACCCTGCCGCCAGGTTACTCTCTGACCTGGGCCGGTCAGTACGAATACATGCAGCGGGCCGCACAGAAGCTCACCATTGTGGTGCCGTTAACGCTGGTGATTATTCTTATTCTGCTGTACCTCAATTTCCGGCGCTTGCCCGAGATTGGCATGATCCTGGTAACGTTGCCGCTGGCTATTACCGGGGGGTTCTGGCTGCTTTATCTCGAGGGCTTTAACCTGTCTGTCGCCGTCGGTGTCGGGTTCATTGCCCTGGCCGGTGTGGCGGTCGAAACGGCTGTCATTATGCTGGAATACCTGAATCAGTCGGTACGCCATCAGGTGCGCCGCGCAGGCGAGCCGGCCCTGCCGGTGGATGATGTCAGACAGGCGGTGCTGGACGGCGCAGCGCGACGTATTCGCCCGGTGCTGATGACCGCAGTGTCGGTTATTGCCGGCCTGTTACCGGTGATGTATGGCACCGGCACCGGCTCCGAGGTGATGAGCCGCATTGCTGCCCCCATGGTCGGAGGGATGGTCAGCGCACTGGTAATGACCCTGCTGGTGTTACCGGTTGTGTACTTCGTGTGGCAGCGGCAGCGTCTGTGCCGTTAACGTTAAAAAGGCACTGCCTATGGATGTAAGATCGCAAAGCTGCCTTAAGAATACCTTAATAGAATAAGTCAGTTGCGCGATGTGGCGGCAAAAACAAAAAAGCCGGACGCGTTAGCGACCGGCTTTTTGATGTAGTCTGATAATCAGAACTGGTATGTCACACCCAGGCGAGCATTAAGGGGCTCACCAGTGGTGATGTTGTTATCATTATGGGCTGCAGGGAAGTACTCCTTGTCGAACAGGTTTTCAACGTTAAGTTGCACCGAGAGTGCGTCATTTACGTTATAAAAAACTGCTGCATCGACACGAGTGAATGAGGGCAGTTCTACCGCATTGCTTAACGACGTATACTGCGCTCCCTGATAGCTTACGCCAAGACCAAATCCGAGGCGCTCAGTGTAGCTATAACGAGTCCACAACGAGGCCATGTGCTCTGGTACCTGAGCAAGTACCCGGTTATTTATCTGGCCGTCAACAACTCGGCCCATTTCATTTGCGTCCAGATAACTGTAACCTGCGTTAACGCTTAGCTTGTCAGTAATATATCCGACCAGTTGTAATTCTGCTCCGCGGGTTTTGGTACCAACGATGATACTGCGTTCCGGATTATTAGGATCTACAGTCGTGCCACCCTCACGCTCCAGCTCGAAGACCGCTGCGGTGAATGCCAGCGATGGCAGAACATTCCACTTAACCCCTAGTTCACGATTTTCAAACTCCTCGGGCGCTAGTGAAGCACTCGTCAAATCGAGGCTCAGGAACTGGTCTCCTGACCGGGGCAAAAACGATTTGCTTAGACTCGCGTAAAATGACAAGTCATCGTTGGGTTGATAAATAACGCCAACCCGAGGTGATACTTCGTTGTCCGTGCGTGACAAGTAACCGTTGTTACCGTCGCCTGCTACAGCCGCATAACTTTCGCTACTAAATACGTTCGGGTCGACAGTGCCGTTATCGATACCTATTTGGATATAGTCAGTCACGTCAATATCAAAACGGTCGTATCTCAGACCAGCGACCAGCGTCCATTCCTCTGACAGGGTAATTTCGTCCTGGAAGAAAACCGAGGTGAACATGACATCTGAGTTGGTATCGCGAATCGGGGCAACAAATTCAACAGCTGGTGAGATGATCGGATCGCTAAACAGTACTGAGTCGCGAGGACGAATATTTATATTCGCTACCTCGGGACCATTCGGAAAGTTGGCTTCCTGACGCACATTTTGTGAACGCTGATCGCCATATTCTGCACCCATCAGAATGGTGTGCTCTACGTTACCTGTTGAGATTTGACCAATAAGGTTAATTTGAGCCAGTACATTATTTCGATCCTGGCTGTCATTGTAACCGTCGAATGTCACAAGCTGGCTAGCATCATCAAACGCAACAGGGTACAGGTTTGCATAAAACTTGTCGTAGTCTGCGTATTGGAAAGTCGTATTCAACGTCCATTCTTCGGAGAGAGTATGGTCGACACGTGCGCGAGTAATATGACCTTCAAACTGTGTAGTATTCACATCCCGATCACCAAAGAAAGTATCTCGTACACCCTCAAGCGGACGACCATTCAGTGACGGAACTCCCCGGTCCACGAAGCGATCATCGTTGATGTATTCATAGGAAAGTACCAGGTTCGTGTCGCTGTTTACTTTCAGAGTGTAGGTTGGGTTGACCGCAAAACGTTCGCCGTGATTAAAGTCACGATGGTTATCAATACGTTCATACAACGCGTTTAATCGAAGTGCCTGGTCGCTGTCTAACGATATATTACTGTCTGAGGCCAGCATTCCTGAACCAAATGAGTTCAAATTTGCTGCCACTGAATTGAATGACTCATTAATACGGGCTGTCTTGGTAACCCGGTTAATGATGCCACCGCCACCGCCGCGGCCAAATAACAATGCATTGGCACCACGAAGGATTTCAACACGCTCTAAGTTGTATAGTGGTCTGAAATACTGAACATCGTCTCGTAGTCCATCGATAAAAAAGTCAGCTGTGGTGTTTTGACCACGAATGGTGAATTGGTCGCGATGATTTTCGCCCTGACCGATTGAAGCGCCAGGTGTGTATAGCAGAATATCCGCTATATCCATAAAATTTTGTTCATCGATCTGCTCCCGCGTTACAACCGAAACAGATTGTGGTGTGTCGATCAGCAGTGTTGGCGTTTTCACGGCGTCAGCCATTTGCTGACCAAAATATGCGCCACGAACGGTTACGCGTTCGATGTCCGCGCCATCCGGCGTTGTCTGGGCCTGCGCTGCACCGGCAAGTGCCAGGCAGAGTGATGAAACCAGGTAATGCTTTTTCAAACCAGCTTCCTCTTAGTTGATCTTATTAATCTAAATGCGAAGTATTATTGTTTGCAATTTTACTTATTTTGATAAAAAAGAAAACCCCAAATTGAATCGGCAGGGTGAGAGCTTGAAAATTTTTAACCAACTGGTCGGTTTTGAGGGTTGTGCAGCATCCTCTTTTGGGCAATACTTAATCGGTATATGCGGTAATGTTGATTCGCCACAGTGACGCCGACTTACCGAAGGAGTGGGATCGCATATGAAGCCAGTTGTTTTCTTAATAGTGTTGTTGGGTGTCGCATTCCCGTTAAGTGCCAAGGTGCACATTGAGTGGGGAACGGATATCTGGGAAGGGTTTACACAGCCGGATGGTAACGGATTTTACCAGTTGCTGATGTCGCGCATTTTCACTGAGAATGAATACGACATCAGCATACAATTTCTGCCCTGGCAGCGTGTTAACCGCAGTCTCAAATACAAAGACATTGACATGACCGGGGCAATTCAGCCCACCGATGACTTTTACCTGTCACAACAGCCGGTGATATCCAGTGATATCGTTGCGGTATATCACGCCGACAGTCGTGTCGCTGACGGGCCGCTTGAGTCGTACGTCGGCGCATACCGCAACGGCTATGATGAAGATATTTTTTACCGGGTCGTGCCCTCATCGGGTGCCGGGATACCGGTGGACTCGCCGGCACTGGCGATGGAGCTGCTGCAACAGGGCAAGATTGATTACTATGTTGATCTGGTGTCGATGGTTGACGCGCCACTGGCGCAGGCCGGGGATCCCGGGCTGGAAACCCGTAAGATTGGGCAGTTTCATCTTTACTGGGCGTTTGCGAAAAACACCAAGGGCCGGTACCTGAAAAACCATTTCGACACGGTATTCCAGTCCCTGCGTGACAGCGGTGAGCTGGCCAAGTTGTACAGCCGGTTTGGTATTGCCCTGCCAGCCCACGTAGACGACATGAGCAATACCCAAACCCGGCAGTGTTGCGATTAACGGTACTTTTTCAGTTCCAGCCGCGAGACCATGCCTTTATGTACTTCATCGGGACCGTCTGCAAGGCGCAGTGAACGCGCCCCGGCAGCAAACCTGGCCAGCGGAAAGTCACTGCACATGCCGGCACCGCCGTGAAGCTGCAGCGCCATGTCCACAACCGACTGCAGCATATTAGGCACAACCACCTTGATGGCGGAAATTTCGGTCATGGCGTTTTTTACGCCCAGATTGTCAATTTTCCATGCGGCGTGCATGGTCAGCAGGCGCGCCTGATCAATGGCCATCCTCGCGTCGGCAATACGCTCAAGGTTACCGCCCAGTTTTAGCAACGGCTGCCCGAATGCGACGCGCGACTGGCCGCGATGCATCGCCAGTTCCAGCGCTTTTTCTGCCATGCCGATGGCCCGCATACAGTGGTGGATACGGCCGGGTCCCAAACGCCCCTGGGCAATCGCAAATCCTTTGCCCATCCCCATGATCAGGTTTTTCTTACTGACACGAACGTTGTCAAAGTGCATTTCACCATGACCATAAGGGGCGTCGTAATCGCCATAGGCATCAAGCATCCGCTTCACGGTTACCCCTGGTGTGTCGAGTGGTACAATCACCATGCTATGACGGCTGTGTTTTTCGGCCTCAGGGTTAGACAATCCCATAAATATCGTAAATTTTGCATTGGGGTGACCGAGACCGGTTGACCACCATTTTTTACCATTAATTACCAGCTCATCGCCGTCCTCGACAATGGTAGCCGCCATGTTCGTGGCATCTGATGACGCTACGTCCGGCTCTGTCATACCAAACACCGAGCGGATCTCACCGGCCAGTAGCGGGGTCAGCCAGGTGGCTTTTTGTTCATCGTTACCAAAGTGATACAACACTTCCATGTTGCCGGTGTCCGGGGCATTACAGTTAAATATCTCCGGCGCAAAAATATACCGGCCCATGACTTCAGCCAAAGGCGCATACTCTGTGGTAGTCAGGCCCTGACCCAGCTCTGCATCAGGTAAAAACAGATTCCACAGCCCGGCGGCTTTGGCCTTCTGCTTGGCATCCTCGACCTGCTCTGGCAGCGTCCAGCGTTGCCAGTCACCGTGGTTGTTGTGCTTGTGATGATAGGCGTAGACGTCATTCTCTATTGGTTTAATCACCTCATCGGTAAATGCGTTCAGTTTGTCCAGCCAGCGTCGGGTGGTGTCGTTATATGAAAAATCCATGGTGGTGCCTCCAACATTGCGTAGTCTGAGCATAGCCAGACTTGCATACTGAACAAAATGAAATATTATCCGGTAATGGTATGAATAATGTTCATAGTAAATGCAAAACGCCCGACTGTTCGAAAAACTGGATCTTAACCTGCTGAAGGTTTTTGAGGCACTGTGGCACCACCGCAATATGACCCGGGCTGCTGATGCCCTGCATCTGACGCCCTCGGCGGTAAGCCACGCAGTGACCCGGCTTCGCAGTGTGCTTGACGATCCGTTATTTGAGCGTCGTCAGCAGATTATGGCACCCACACCCGCCTGTGAGCGTCTGGCACCTGAGGTACTGAACGCGTTATCGGGACTGCGTCAGGCCTTTGGTGACTTTACCGCGTTTGCGCCGGCAACCAGCCATCAGCGATTTACCCTTGCTATGCCCGAATCCATGGAGCTGCGCTTACTGGTGCCGCTGCTTGAACGGCTCCACGCCAGTGCACCGCATGTCGGTATCAGCAGTGTCAGGCTGAATCGCGAGACTCTGAAAGCTGACCTGACCTCCGGTGCACTCAGTCTGGCGCTGGATGTCGGGCGTGCAGTGACCCCGCAAATTCGTCACCAGCGGCTGTATCAGGATACGTTTTGTGTACTCATGAGGCACGGGCATCCGCTGCAGTCGGCAATGAGCCGGGATGCCTACCTGGCCAGCCAGCATATCAGCGTGTCGTCCCGGCGCGAGGGAGCCGCGGTGGAGGAGCTCGGTCTGCAACAGCTTGGGATTACCCGACAGGCATTGTGGCGATGTCAGACTTACCGCGCTGCCGCTGACGTTGTGGCGTCGACTGACGCCCTGCTGACCCTGCCGGTTGCCGTGGCGCAGTCGGTCATGACCGGGCGAGTGGTGCGGGAGGCGCTGCCGTTCGACTTGCCGCCCCTTGATACGCACCTTTACTGGCACCAGCAGCAGGAGGGTGATCCGGGGTTGCACTGGCTAATTGGGGAGGTGACATCCGTATTTGCCCTTGTCTCAGATGCTGGTCTAACCAGCTGAAATCTGGTAGCGTTTGCAGTCTGTTTACCAGAATAACGCCCTGATGAAGCTGCATAAAATAAAAGGCTATATCCAGTTTATTTACCTGATTGAGCAGGCGCACGGGCTGATGCTGCTGGATGGGTGCAGCCGTGCCGATGTTGATCGGGTTTGTACGTTCATCAACGAGCTGGGACGTGACGTCAGCGAACTGAAATGGATAGTCGTGACGCATATGCACCCGGACCATGCGGGTGGGGCGCATGCGTTGCGAAAGCGCAGTGGCGCGAAAATACTCGCACACCCCAAGGCGCCGCTCTGGTATCGTGGCGCTATGGGCTGGCTGGCCCATGTTATCGATATTGTGCTGACCTGGTGGGTCGCCGGGCGGCTGGGTAAGCCGAAAAAATACATCTGGTATCCGCGGGTACTTAAACCGGATCACCTGGCAGAAGACGGCGGCATGATCCCGGGGTTTGAAGAGTTTGTGACGGCCTACACGCCGGGACATACCGACCATGACTTATCGGTGATCCATGTCCCTAGCGGTCAGGTGTACGTCGCAGACCTGTTTGTACGGGTCAAAGGAAAGCTGGCGCCGCCATACCCGGTTTGCCACCCGAATCAGTACAAGCAGTCGTTAAGCCGCATTGCCAACAGCGCACCCAGCAAAATTTACAGTGCCCACGTGCCGCCGCTGACACCGGAAAAAGTCGACTTTGATGCACTGCTGGCCCAGGCCCCGACCCTGCCAAAGAACCTCTGGCATTCTACCCGTAACCGGGTGCGTCACACCTTTGGCCTCAGCAAGCCTGAGGAACACTGAGTTCGGGGCCTGAAACAGGCCCTACCTACAACTTATGCGTTTTTCTGCTCCATGAACTGCTCGTAGGCAAGCATGGCGTCAGCGGCATACATCAGTGACGGACCACCACCCATATACACAGCCATCCCCAGCGTTTCTTCAATTTCTTCTTTGGTTGCACCTAAATCAACCAGCGCTTTTACGTGAAAACCGATACAGCCATCACAGCGCGTAGAAATGCCAATTGCCAGCGCAATCAGTTCTTTGGTTTTCTTATCCAGTGCGCCATCTGCCGTGGCGGCCTTGGCCATGGCAGAAAAGCCCTGCAGGGTGTCAGAAATGCCGCTGCGCAGGGGTTTCAGGTTGTCTGAAATACGTTTGGTAATTTCAAGATAATCTTTACTCATGAGGTTCTCCGTGTAACGTCAGGTTGTTTGGTGGACATGCGTCGTCGTGAAGTGCATCAGCACCGGCCGTGATCAATGAACATGTAACAAATCATGCACGAGCATTGCAATCCGGGATGTATCGCCCCCATCATAGTGGTGTATGTCTGATAAAAATCAAGAGAGGATGAATGCGCGAGCAGGTTTCTCAGTGGTTTGCATCCGGTGCTGAACGCGGACAGCGACTGGGGCAGTGGCTGACCCGGGATAAGCACCGCTTTACCATCACCGGGCTTAGCCGCAGTGGTAAATCGATGCTGTTTACCAGTCTGATGACCATGCTGAAATATCGCACGGAGGATGGGTATGCCTGTCTGCCTCTGCTGACCCGTCTGCCGTCCTCACTGGTCGAGACGGTGTCACTTGAGCCGTTACCGGGCTTTGAGCGCTTTCCGCTAGACCAGCACATGACGGCGCTGCAACAGGGGCGATGGCCTGCCTCTACCACCACGGCCTACGGCTTTACGCTACGTGTTGGCTTGCGTCGCACAGGCAGTCTGACGCGCTGGCTGCTGCCTTACAGTGAGGTGGTATTTGAGTTTATCGACTATCCGGGGGAATGGCTGACCGATTTACCCATGCTGAATAAGCAGTATGTGGCCTGGTCCGACTCGACCTGGGCGCAGCAGGGCAGCGGGCCTCAGCGCCAGCATGCCGGGGCATGGCATAAGGTGGTGAACGGGTTTGACTTTGAACAGCCGCCGACACCTGAAAACCGGCAGATACTGCTTAGCGCCTACCTGGACTATCTGACCCGTGCCAAGGCCGATGGCATTTCTATGCTGCAACCGGGCAGCTTCCTGCTGAGTGACAATACGCCGGACCTGACGACCATGGGATTCACCCCATTACCGTCCTCGGTCACCAGTGATCCTTCACACCCATGGACGCAGGCGTTTGATGCCGCATTTAACACGTTTAAGCAGGACTGGCTGAAGCCGGTGCGTAAGAAGGTGTTCAGGCAAACGGATAAGCAGCTGATCCTGGTTGATCTGTTTGAGGGGCTGCATCACAGTCGCCAGCACCTGTATCAGTTAAAAGAAACGTTAAGTCACCTGGCAGAAACCTTCACTTATGGTGACAGTCAGTGGTTTGCGCGCACGTTTCTGGGGCGTGAGAAAATCAGCAAGGTAGCGTTTGTGGCCACCAAAGCGGATACCGTGCCGGCGAGTGAACATGACAACCTGTTGTCGCTATTGCACAACCTGACCGAAGGTGCGCGCGCGAAATTCGCCGACAAAGCAGTGCGTGCCGAGCATTTTCTGGTGTCAGCTATTCAGGCCACCGATGCTGGCCGCGACAGCCACTCAATGCGTTATTCAACGTCCGAGGGACAATACATGGAAGCGCGTTTCGACCCGCTGCCCGCCCGCATCAATGCCCTGGAAGAAGACAGTCATTTCCCGGCGCTGGATATTGGCGTACCCAATGACATGCTGCCCCGTATACTGAACAGCCGGGGCCTGGACCGTTTGTTCCAGTTCTTACTGGACTAAGGAGGCCTTATGCCACAGTCTGAATACCGTTCTAAAATTACCCAGACGCCCGTGAACGATGTGCGTCCGACCCAGAACATGCCCGTAAAAAGCCAGCCGGATAACTGGCAGTTACCTGATAATACCGGCCCGTCGCTGTGGCTTTTGACCGGACTGACAGGGCTACTCTGTATGCTCGCGTTTATGGTGTATGACGCGGTCAATACGGTGATGGTGAGTTTCAGTGACAATCCGGTGACCGGCAGCATCCTGGCAGTACTGTTGGGTGGGTTCGTGTTGCTGCTGACGTCGCTGGTGCTAAGGGAGCTAACAGGCTATCGCCGGGTCAACCGGTTTGTTGGCACCGCGCTGCCGCTCGATACACTGGCACAGAGTAACGACCCTGAGGCGGTTGACCGCGCAATTCACGCCCATGCCAGCCTGTTTGCCAGCGGCAGTTATGCGCATCATTGTTATCGTGCTTACCAGCATATGCTCAACCGCGATCAGACCTGCGAGGAGCGGGTCCGGCTGTACCGCCACCATGTATCCGGACCGGTTGTCGCAAAGGCCAATGAGGTGGTCCGGCGTGAGTCCCTGTCTGCCGGCAGCCTGGCCTTTATCAGTCCGAACCCGCTTATCCAGACACTGGCGGTGCTGTGGATCAGTCTCAGAACCATCCGCCGGGTGGCAAGCGTGTACGGCCTGCGTCCGGGCACGGCGGGTAACTGGTCATTATTGAAAATACTGGCGCAGAACATCGCGGCACAAAGCGTATTTGATATGGCATCAGACGAAGTAGTGAATCAGATCAGCGGTTCGTTGTCGGCCAAGGTTATGGAGAATACCGCCGAAGCGGTCGCCGCCGGCGCACTCAATGTGCGCCTGGGTAAAGCCATGATAAAACTGATGAGTCCGGTCAAGTAAGTGCTTACTCTTTACAGGGCCTTTTTGGTTGGCATCACCACGTTGGCAAAGATCAGGCCGGCAACCAGCGACATGAAGATCAGGAAGACTTCCTGACCGATGTGGTCGGCCTGCACGAAGTCCTGACCAGAAATAAACGAGTTAAGCCCGATATAGCTCTTTGAGCCGGGTACCAGCACAATCAGGCCGTGCATGGCCACAATGGCTGAGGGCTGATTGGCGATACGGGTAAAGGCATTGGCAAATACGCCAAGTGCAAACGCCCCGACGAATGCGCCGAGTCCGTTGTCCATATACATCGAGCCCCATGTGGTCGCCGCATAGGCAATGAACGCGGCGCTTAGCGCCCACGGAATATGCTTGGCGCGGGTGCGGAATATCGCAACCAGTGACAGGCTCAGTAAGAATACTGCCAGCCAGGTAGCCCAGTAAGGCAGGGATTCTGCCGGCAGGTAGATGTTTTCACCAAACAGGCTGAAGCCTGCTGATACGCCAAGAAACGCGCCAAAATACAATTTAAAAAGCTGCATCAGGGCATCCATCACGCGTGCCGTACCCGACACCATGTTACGCGAGGATAATTCGGCCAGTCCCATGGTGAGCGCCAGTCCGGGGACGAACACAATCACCGACGACAGCACAATCAGTGGAATATTTATACCGGGATCAATATACCGGCCGATGGCACTGGCCAGCACGCCGGCAATAAACGCCGTGACCGGCTCCAGCATCAGATTCACACGCTTTGACTGCAATGACCACAGATACCAGAAATAGGCGATGAGCCCGAGGCCGCCCGACCAGAAAATTTCTGACCAGCTTGCGCCCATCAGCATCGCAAAGGCGCCGGTCGACAAGCCAAACGCGAGGCCGGTCACCAGCTTGTTGTAGGGACTGGGTAGCGCGTCAATCTCGTCCAGACGCTTGTCGGCCTGTTCCAGGGTCAGCTCACCGGCCAGCAGTGAACTGGCCAGTTCGTCAGTCAGTGACAGTGCGTGCATGTCAAGGTCGCCGGGCATCAGACGTGCGGCATGGGTATATTCGTCTTCATGGCCATCGCTCCAGATAACATAGGTGAGCGAGGTGGGCGTAGAGATAAACGACGCCCTGACACCCAGATAGCGGGCAATTTCCGACAGATACGCCTCGAGCCGGAACGCAGGTGTGCCGTACTTGTGCAGCATCTTTCCCAGCTTCACTATAAATCGTCGTATCTGAATGAATTCGCTTGTTTGCACGTCGTGTGAGTCTCTGTATTTGTTAACAAGGTGAGCCAGGCAGGCCTGTGTCATTGTGGCTCGCGTTAACGCCGTCACCAGGACGGCGTTGCTCTACGCTTTCTGAGACAACAGCATGCCCTGTTTGACAAACGACAGCGCTTGCTTGGGATCCTGGCGATTCTCACTGATTTGTGACAACACCATCAGATCATGCTGGTTTGGCGACAGTTTAATTGCCTTCAATAAGGCTTTTTCAGCAAGCACATCATCCCCGGCATTATGCGCCACATTCCCGAGTGTTGAATACAGTGATGCGTTTTCAGGGTCATGTTTAATCCATTTTTCCAGTTGCTGAACGGTCGGTGCGGCATTCGGCAGATTCAGTGCCTTGAAAAAGCCAAACAGCACGGCATCCGGGCCGCCTTTCTGCCATTCAAGCAGGCGCTGCTGGGCGTCGTTATGCATCCCCTGCTCCAGCAACTGCTGAATAAACGCAGCGCGGTACGCGGTATCTGCGCGCATCTTGCGAGGCAGCGTTTCCCAGTACTGTTTGAGGGCATTGGCGCCCTGCTTACTGGCAATTTCCGCAAACTTACCTTTGGCAATGCGTTGTGACCAGCTAACGTACTGACTTTTGCTCAGGTGTTTGCGCCACTCACCCAACTTGTGTTCCAGTTCTTCCCAGTGGCCAAGTTGCGCCATCAGGCGCGCTTTCATACCAATCACGCCGGCATGTTTCTGGGCATCTTCGTCCAGTGCGTTAAGTAACGCCAGCGCTTCCTCACTGTGACCCTGCTCAGTCAGTAAACGCCCTTTCATCATCGTTGCGGCAACACGTGCGTTGTCATAATCACAGGCCATCTCCAGCATGCGTCTGGCATGCACGGGTTCGCCTTCGTCTATAGCGGCCTGCGCGGCGGCCAGGTAGTTCACGCCGTCAAAGTCTCCGTTGCTGGTTTTACTCAGTAACGTCAGCGCACGCGCGCTCTGGCCTTCTGCCAGTGCCTGAATGCCCTGATAAAATGCCTTTTCACGACGAATTTGTCCAAGGACGCCAAACCAGCGGTGTGAACCGGTGAACAGGCTAAGCAGGCGCAGGGCAAGACGTTTAATCACCCACCAGGCAATGGCGAGGGCAATAACGGAAATCACCAGGCTGATCACCGTCATTTCAATGGCAGTGTCACCCAGCGTTATCAGCACATAGCCACTGTCGCCCAGGATCATCGGCGCAACGATCATGGCGGCAATCAGAATGCCGACCAGCAATAATGCATAAACCAGCCACTTCATAGCTCACTGACTCCCTGACCAAACGCCTGTTTAACCCGGGTGTCCAGCGCGTCTTCCAGCGCCTGCTGAGAGGTCAGTTCGGTGGGCAGCGGCTGACTGATATCGGTGTCGAGCAGGTTCTGTACCGCCCGGATAAAGCCGGCAACCTGCACATCGTCAATATCAAACCGTTCTACCAGGAGTTTCTGGACATGTTGCAATGACTGTTCAAACAGGGCCGCTTCACTGGCCAGCGCTGCAGACTGCGCCTGCATCAGCTGGAGTTTAAGCTGTTCGCGCACCAGCCAGCGCTGTTGCTCCGACATCACCGGGGCAACCGGGCTGCTCAGCGTCTTCACGGTGAAAAAGTCTTTCACCAGCGCACGCCATACTTTCGCGAGGTTGTCTTTCCAGTCTGCCGCAGAGGTCGACAGGTTATCACTGGTGGTATCTGTTTCGGGTTTCTCAAAGACGTCGAGAGTAAGCTTGTCGACCTGTGCGAGCATGCCGGATACGGCGAGCGCAACGGAGGTGCGGGAGACCGGATTAAGCTGCTGCAGCGCCTGAATATCCGCCGCCAGTTTGGCTCGCACCGGCAACAACGAAGGATCGCCGAGCGATTTGAGACGCTTGTCCGCATTGACCAGCAGCATGATTGCCGTGCGTACATCCTGTTCCAGCCACAATTTACGCCCCGCCATTTTTACCAGGTAATCGGCCTCGGCAACCAGCCAGTCTGCTGGGCGACGCCCATCCTGGTTTTTCAGCATGGTTTCGAGGGCGGCGCTCTGCGTTGCCAGTTCACGCGTTTTGACGGTAAGTTCGGTGACTGCCGTGCTGAGCTGCTGCTTACTGTCCTGCAGTGACGATAGCTGTGACTGCAGGGCCTGATTTTGTTCATTAAGTGCCGCCAGTTGGCTGACATACTGCTGTTGTGCTGTCTGTAAGGTACTGGTGTCATCCAGCCGGTTTTTTACAAACCAGTATGCGCCGCCGCATGCTGCGATAAGCAAAAGCAGAATAAAAAACGAGAATAACCAGAGCAGGCCGTTGCCCCTGGCCGGACGAGGTTCAGCATCATGGCGTGTCGACGTGCCTGACCCGGACGCTGGCGCAGTGTCGGATGGCTCCTTTGCGGCCGGGGTCAGCGCTGTCTTATCCGTGTTCTTATTTTCTGCCATGATTACTCCCAGTTAGTCTTAATCCACGCTATCAGTGCGCTGTCGCTGGCACTGTCACACACAAATACCGCTTCAACACCGACGTCACGGATGCGCGACGCAACGCGCTCGCTGATGGTCAGCCAGGGACGTGACATCAGTGTGCGATAGTCGGGTGCACCGGCCAGATCCAAAGCCAGTTGTTCACTGGTGGCGATTACGCCGCTCACAGCATCACTGGCATACTCACCGTCCAGCACGGGTTGAGTCAGCGACTGACGCCGGTAAACATCGAATGTATCGACACTATCACCGCGCGCTGTCAGCGTGTCAAACAGTGCGGTGCGTCCCCCTTCGCCCTTAATAATAACGATATGCTGACGATTTGCACTATTTAACACGGGCAATGTAAGGATACCCTCGGAGGTTTGCGGCTGGGGGATAAGCAGGTTGTCAAACCATGGTTGAAGCAGGCGGGCTGTCGTGCTGCCAACGGCGATGACGGTGCGCTGTCGCAGTGTTTCATGCAGCGCCGGTGACCGTGCCAGCAGCGCGCTGAACGGCTGCGCCGCAAACACACTGGTAACAATAATGACATCCGGTAGTGACGCGGGCGTCAGGCGTGTTGCCAGGGCATCCAGGCCCTGATTATTTGCGATGATGTCGGTAGTGGCGATGCCACATACGCTCAGCCCGGCCGCACGGAATGCCGCGGTACTGTCAGCTAACTTAGGCAGCGGACGGGTGAGCAGGTACATCAGGACGCGTACAGCGCGGAAAGGATCTCACCTGCACCCTGCGCCAGCAGCGCTTCGGCCACCTCAACGCCAATCTCTTCGGCGCGCGTCGCATCGCCACTGGCAGAAGCGAACAGCAGTGTGCTGCCATCGGGCTGGCCAACCATGCCGGTCAGGTTCAGGGTGTCACCGTCAAGCGTCGCGAAACTGCCAATCGGCACCTGACATCCGCCGTCCAGACGGGTATTCATGGCGCGCTCAGCCTTCACGCGGGTGGCCGTTGGCGCGTGATTGAGCGCGCGCACCACGTTAATAACCGCGGCGTTGTCGTTGTGGCATTCTATGCCTACGGCACCCTGACCCACTGCCGGCAATGACAAGGCGGGCGATAGGCTGTCGCGAATACGGTCATGAAAGCCCAGACGGATAAGACCGGCACTGGCAAGGATAATGGCGTCATACTCACCGGCGTCAAGTTTGGCCAGACGCGTATTCACATTTCCGCGCAGGTCTTTGATCGTCAGGTCCGGACGGTGTTTGCGCAACTGGCACTGGCGCCGAAGGCTCGAGGTACCCACGACTGCCCCCTGAGGCAGCGCATCGATACTGTCGTAATGATTGGACACGAAGGCATCAAACGGATTTTCCCGTTCGCAAATGGCATGCAGCCCAAATCCTTCCGGAAACGCGACCGGGACATCTTTCATTGAATGCACCGCGATGTCTGCCCTGCCCTCCAGCATGGCCACTTCCAGCTCTTTGATAAACAGTCCTTTTCCGCCAATTTTGGCCAGCGGTGTATCGAGGATTTTATCGCCCTGGGTACTCATCGGAACCAGCTCGACTGTGATATCAGGGAAATGGCGCAGGATTTCTGCTTTTACGTACTCTGCCTGCCACAGTGCAAGCGCACTTTTACGGGTTGCAATGCGGATTGTGTCGGGTAACTTGGGTGTTGTCATAGTCTTCTCAAGCGATCAGGCCAGCACCTGCTGAAGCCAGGCTGAAATATCCTGTATTTCGTTCATGCACACGTTATGCTGCATGGTGTAGGTTGTCCACGTGGCGTTAAATCCGTTATCGGTCAGGGTCTTGTATGCCGCATTTCCTAAAAACACCGGTACCACCTCATCCTGTTCGCCGTGAGCCATCATGATTGGCGTGGTACGGTTGGTGTCAGTAGCCTCGTCACTTAGCCGCTGTGGTTCGCACATGTAAGTAGACAGGGCGAGCACGCCAGCCAGTTTGTGCGCAAAACGGGGCGCCAGATGCAGGGCAATGACCCCACCCTGTGAAAAGCCCGCCAGCACGATACGCTCATACGGGATCCCCTTGGCATGCTCAGACGCAATCAGTTTTTCGACGGCTGCGGCTGATTCAGTGACGCCATCAAGGTCGGCACGGCTGTTAAAGTCCAGTGACTTGATGTCATACCACGCGCGCATGCGCATGCCACCGTTAATGGTGACCGGGCGTTCAGGCGCGTGCGGAAAAATAAAGCGAATACGGTGCGAGGCAGGCAGACGAAGTTCGGGAACAATCGGGGCAAACCCGTTTCCTGAATCCCCCAGTCCGTGCAACCAGATAACACAGGCATCGGCATCACCGTTTGGGTTGACTTCGACGAAAGGCAACAAGTTCTGACTCATAATGTGCGGATCCTCTTCCACGTCGTGGCGTTTTTGTCTTATTTTTTATGGCTGGTTGAGTGTGTATGCTACCATTGCCGACTAAAATGACCACTAGCAATGCATAATAAAGCTGTCTTATGGCCACACTACTTGGAAATCTGTTTATTCTTGCGGCACCGTCGGGCGCCGGAAAGTCGAGCCTGATTAAAGCGCTGATTGAAAAACACGGCGCAAATGACCGCCACCCGGTCCAGGTCTCGGTATCACATACCACCCGCAGTCCACGCCCCGGTGAGGTGGACGGTGAGCATTACCACTTCGTCAGTCGCAAGCAGTTTGAGATATTGATTGAACAGGGTGTGTTTTTTGAATGGGCTGAGGTGTTTGGTAACTATTACGGCACCTCCCGCGTCACCATTGAACAGACCCTGCATCGCGGCATTGATGTGTTTCTTGATATCGACTGGCAGGGCGCGCGCCAGGTAAAGCAGCAACTGCCTGACACCTGCGGCATTTTTATTCTGCCACCGTCAATGGATACCCTACGCGAGCGTCTGACAAAACGCGGACAGGACAGTGACGAGGTGATCGCAGGACGCATGCAGCAGGCGGTATCTGAGATGTCGCATTTCAATGAGTTTGACTACGTGATCATCAATGATGATTTCACCCAGGCACTGAGTGAACTCGAAGCCATCGTCAGCTCGCAGCGCCTGCGCGCAGTAAAGCAGCAGATGCGTCACGGGGCGCTGCTCGATGATCTGCTGGGATCGGCCTGATCCGGCTGCGTGGAATTTACACAAAACGCTATGACAAAAGGCTTGGGTGGTATATACTACGCGGCCTTTTAAAAACTTTGTTGCTCAATTTTTTCGGAGAAAACCATGGCTCGCGTAACCGTAGAAGATGCCGTAGATAAGATCGGTAACCGCTTTGACCTGATCCTGATCGCTGCTCGTCGTGCTCGTCAACTTGCTATTGAAGGGAAAGAGCCTATGGTTGACGTTCAGAACGACAAGCCAACTGTAACCGCGCTGCGCGAAATTGAAGCGGAACTGGTTACGGCAGAAACCCTTGAGCAGGACGAAATGCGTGAGCAGGAACAGCAGGAACACGCAGAATTTGCGTCAGTGGCTAACATCCTGTCTGAACAGTAATCCTGACACTAAAATAAGTCTGTTTATGTAGCGCCAGTGCTCTTGTGACGAGGGCACTGGCGTTTTACCATTGGCTTAACGAAAAAATACCCGTATTCTTATCTATCCGGTAACGCAAAACGTCCTGACAATCCTGTGTATCTGTTTGAAGGCCTGAAACAAAAAATTACGCAATACCTTCCTGCTGAACAGGTTCAGCTGGTGCAGGATGCGTATGTGCTTGCGCATGAGGCGCATGATGGCCAGATGCGCTCCAGTGGCGATCCGTATATTACCCACCCTGTTGCCGTGGCCGGCATTCTGGCCGACATGCATCTGGACCACGAAACCCTGATGGCGGCGCTGCTGCATGATGTGATTGAAGATACCCACTACAGCCAGGAAGATCTCGCTGATGCGTTTGGTGATACGGTTGCCGAGCTGGTGGAAGGGGTCAGTAAGCTGGACAAAATTGCCTTCAGCACCAAACAGGAAGCGCAGGCCGAAAACTTCCGTAAGATGATGATGGCGATGGTGCAGGATATCCGCGTTATCCTGATTAAACTGGCGGACCGCACCCACAATATGCGAACACTGGGTTCGTTGCGCCCGGATAAGCGTCGTCGTATCGCGCTGGAAACTCTCGAAATTTATGCCCCTCTTGCCCACCGCCTGGGTATCCATGACATCAAAAATGAGCTCGAGGACTTAGGTTTTCAGGCGATGTATCCGATGCGGCATCGTGCACTTAAGTCGGCTGTGAAGCAGGCACGCGGTAACCGCAAAGAATTAATCGACAATATTCGCAACGAACTGGCTACCCGCCTGGAATCCTACCAGATCGACGCCACCGTCATCGGGCGTGAAAAGCACCTGTATTCCATCTACCGCAAAATGAAAAACAAAGAGCTGATGTTCAACGAAGTGATGGACATCTATGCGTTTCGTATTGTGGTGGACACTGTCGACAACTGTTATCGCGCACTGGGTGCGATGCATAGTCTGTACAAGCCCATTGAAACCCGTTTTAAAGACTATATTGCGATACCCCGTACTAACGGTTATCAGTCGCTGCACACCTCGTTGGTAGGACCGCACGGTATTCCGGTTGAAGTGCAGATCCGTACCCACGAAATGGATCATATGGCCGATAAAGGGGTGGCGGCACACTGGTTGTACAAAGAGCCGGGAGACAACGGCACGACGGCGCAACTGCGGGCGCGCAAATGGATGCAGACGCTGCTCGAACTGCAGCAGTCAGCAAGTTCGTCGTTTGAATTTATCGAATCGGTGAAAACCGACCTGTTCCCTGACGAAATCTATGTGTTTACGCCGGATGGCCGCATCATTGAGCTGCCGATGGGCGCGACGGCCGTCGATTTCGCCTATGCCGTCCACTCTGATGTCGGTAATACCTGTGTTGGCGTGCGCGTGGAGCGACGCAACTACAGCCTGAGTAAGCCGCTGGAAAACGGCCAGACGGTGGAAATTATTACCTCGCCTAAAGCCAAGCCAAATGCCAACTGGCTGAACTTTGTGGTCAGTGCGCGGGCGCGAACCCGCATCCGTCAGTATCTGCGCAAACAGCATAGCCAGGAAGCCATTACCATGGGTAACCGGCTGCTGCGCCATGCGCTGGGCACAGTGAAACTGGACGACATTCCGCAGGAAGACATTGACCGCGTAGTAGCAGAAACCAAACACGACAGCTTTGATGACTTACTGACAGACATTGGACTGGGTAATGAACTGAGCGCGATTGTGGCGCGCCGTCTGCTTGGCGAGAACGCCGAGCTGCCGGAGAAAAAAGGTAATGTGGCAATACGCGGTACCGAAGGCCTGCTGGTGCATTTCGCACGCTGTTGTCATCCTATCCCCGATGATGAAATTGTGGCGGTACTCAGCCCGGGTCGCGGCATGACCATTCACCAGATTGGCTGTACCAACATCAGAAAGCTGACCCGGGAAGAACCCCAGCGGGTGCTGCCGATGCAGTGGGACGAGGAGCCGCAGGGCGAGTTTAAGTCGTCGCTGCGTATTGAGCTGGTGAACCACCAGGGCACTCTGGCAACGCTGACCAATATGATTGCCGGATGCGATTCCAATATTATTGGTCTGCAAACCGAAGAAAAAGAGAGTAATATCTACTTCATTGATATCGAACTGACCACGCACAACCGTGTTCACCTTGCCAGGATCATGCGCAAAATCCGCACCATGCCGGAAGTGCAGCGCGTCTCACGCCACAGTCAGTCCAAACACTAATCACATCAACAGGAAACCCTATGTCTAAGTCCATTATTCAAACTGAGCGGGCCCCACAGGCTATTGGCACTTACAGCCAGGCTGTCAAAGCGGGCACCACGGTATATCTGTCAGGCCAGATCCCGCTGGTTCCTGAGACCATGGAAATGGTCAGCGACGACTTCGCTGCGCAGGCTACACAGGTTTTTGAAAACATCAAAGCGGTCTGTGAAGCGGCAGGCGGTTCTACCAATGATTTGGTGAAAGTGAACATCTTTCTGACCGATCTGGGTAACTTTGCCACCGTCAATGAAATCATGAGCCGCTATTTCAGCAAGCCTTACCCGGCTCGCGCCGCCGTTCAGGTCAGTGCTCTGCCTAAAGGTGCACAGATTGAGATTGACGGTGTGATGGAGCTGCCGGAGTAAATTCATGTCACCAGAACGTTACCAGCGCATCCGCGATGTGCTGGCAAAACGGCAGACCGATTTGACGGTCTGTCTGGAAAACGTGCACAAGCCACATAATGTTTCTGCCATTGTCCGTACCTGTGATGCTATTGGCATTCACCGTGTGCATACGGTGTGGGAACAGAAATACAAACTGCGCGGCGGCACCGCGATGGGCAGCCAGCAGTGGGTACGGGTGACTAACCACGATGACATTGGCAGTGCAATCAACACGCTGAAAGCGCAGGGGATGCAGGTACTGGTTACGCACCTGTCTGACACCGCTGTTGATTTTCGTGATGTGGATTACACCCGGCCAACCGCCGTGCTGTTCGGGCAGGAAAAATACGGGGTTACCGACGAGGCCATAGCCATGGCCGATCAGGATATCGTGATCCCGATGGTCGGGATGGTGCAGTCGCTGAATGTGTCGGTCGCGGCCGCACTGGTGCTATATGAAGCGCAGCGCCAGCGTCAGATTGCCGGCCTGTATGATACCCAGCACCTTGATGAAGACGAGTGCCAGCGCATGCTGTTTGAGGGTGGCTACCCGCGCCTTCAGAAAATGTGTAAACGCAAGGGCATTGCCTATCCGCCGATTGATGACACCGGCCACATCGTTGCCGACGAGGCCTGGTGGCAGGAAATGCAGATGACCTCAGAGGCGCTGGCCGCATTAAAAGCGGACGAAGCCGGTAACTAACGCCATCGCTCACACGATTTTCTCTGCCGGGTGAAATCTCTGGCCGGTATCGCCGGTCAGATGAACAAACCCGAATCAACCAAGAGCACGCGTGTGAAATACCTTACCTCATTACTCTTTATTGCCAGCCTGATGATCAGCCCGTTGTCGGCCGCCATGGTGCGGACCGACTTTGCTGAGAATGCCGCCAGTGTGACCCCCTTGCTGGAAGGCATGATGGTGCCTGACGGTCGACTGATGACGCCGGACGGTGCACCGGTCAGCCTGCGGGCGATCACCCTGCAAAAGCCAACGGTACTGTTGTTTTACCGCGGCGGTTGGTGCCCGTACTGCAATCAGCAGCTAAGTGAGCTCAAACGCATAGAGCGCGACCTGGTGGACATGGGATACCAGATTGTTGCAGTGAGCCCGCAGTCGCTGGAGGAACTTGGTGAGCAGCAGCTGAAAACGGATTTTGCGGCCCAGCTGTATGTTGACCCTACCCTCGAAGTACTCAAAGGCTTTGGTATTGGCTTTTACGTCGATAGCGCCACACAGAGCCGTTATCAGGACTACGGCATTGCCCTGGCGATGACCGGCAACGGAAAAGCCGTACTGCCGGCGCCGGCGCTGTTTATTGTCGATATCAAAGGACGCGTGCAGTTCAGTTACGTTAATCCGGATTATAAGGTTCGTCCGTCAGCCGAGCTGGTACTGGCGGTGGCAAAGGTACTGACGCAAAAATAGTGTGATGGGCTGGCAAAGTGCCAGCCCGTTAGCAAACTGGCCTTTCCCTCTCTCGCCATCCCAGCAGCAATCCAGTACACTGTAAACCACGCTAAAATCAAACAGGTAAGAGGCTGTCCGGGTATGGAGTCGCTCGCCATCGTGCCGGTAACGTCGCTAAAAGGCGTTGGCGCAAAAATGGCAGAAAAACTGGAAAAGCTGGGGCTGGTAACGGTGCAGGATGTGCTGTTTCACCTGCCGCTGCGCTATGAAGACCGCACCCGTATTTACAGTGTGGCCGAGTGCCGGCCGTTCACCCATGTGACGGTGCAGGGTGAGGTAATGAGCGCCGATATCCAGTACGGCAAAAAGCGCATGCTGGTGGTGAAGATCAGTGACGGCACAGGCACGCTGATGCTGCGCTTTTTCCACTTTGGTGCGCTGCAGCGCCAGATGATGTCGCCCGGCAACACCGTGCGCTGTTTTGGTGAGATCCGTGCCGGAAAGTTTGGCCCGGAGATGATGCACCCCGAGTTTTCTCTGGTTAGTGAAGACAATAACGACATGGCGCCGGCACTGACGCCGGTGTACCCGACCACAGAAGGCGTTAAGCAGCTCACCCTGCGCAATCTTACCGAACAGGCGCTAATGCTGCTGGATAAAGGCGGGCTGCCCGATCTCCTGCCAGGTGGTCTGTATGAAGGTCAGCGTACACTGACCGAAGCACTCCATCTTGTGCATCGTCCTTCACCAGAAGAGTCCATGACCGAGCTGGAGGAAGGACGACACCCCGCCCAGTATCGCCTGATTATGGAAGAGCTGCTGGCTCATCATCTCAGTGTACTCAAGGTAAGAAAACAATCTGACGCACAGCCGGGTATTCCGGTGCCGGTGCATCAGGCGCTGATCGACAAGCTGCTCGCCGCACTGCCATTTTCGCCGACCGGCGCGCAGCAGCGGGTGGTTGCGGATATTCAGCAGGACATGGCGCTAAGCCGGCCGATGATGCGACTGGTACAGGGCGATGTCGGCTCGGGTAAAACACTGGTTGCTGCAATGGCGGCGCTGTCAGTGATTGGCGCAGGGTATCAGGTGGCATTAATGGCGCCCACTGAACTGCTGGCCGAACAGCACGCCAGTAATTTCAACGACTGGCTGGCGCCGCTTGGCATTGAAGTCGGCTGGCTGGCAGGCAAACTCAAGGGTAAAGCACGTGATGCGGTACTCGAAAAGCTGGCGTCGGGGGACATCCAGATGCTGGTCGGCACGCACGCGATTTTTCAGGAGCAGGTCAGTTATCACAAACTGGGACTGGTGATTGTGGATGAACAGCATCGCTTTGGCGTGCATCAGCGCCTGGCGTTACGTGAAAAGGGCAGGCAGCAGGGGCGTTATCCGCATCAGCTTATTATGACCGCCACACCCATTCCGCGCACACTGGCAATGACAGCCTACGCCGATCTGGACACCTCGGTGATTGATGAGCTGCCTCCGGGACGCACGCCGGTGACCACGGTGGTGTTGCCGGATACCCGTCGCGGTGATGTGATTGAACGCATTCGTGAGGCCTGTCAGGAGGGCGGGCGTCAGGCCTACTGGGTATGCACACTGATTGACGAGTCTGACGTGCTGGAGTGTCAGGCGGCGGAAGATGCCGCGGTCACTCTTGCCACTGCGCTGCCGGACCTTAACGTGGGGCTGGTGCATGGACGTTTAAAACCGCAGGAAAAACAGCGAATTATGGCCGAGTTTAAAGCAGGTGATATTGATTTGCTGGTGGCAACTACGGTCATTGAAGTGGGTGTGGATGTACCCAATGCCAGTATCATGATTATCGAAAATCCAGAGCGATTGGGGCTGGCACAGCTGCACCAGTTGCGCGGCAGGGTGGGACGTGGTGCGGTAGAAAGCCAGTGTGTGCTGATGTATCAGAGCCCACTGTCAAAAACCGCCACTCAGCGCCTGGCGGTATTGCGAGAGTCGAACGACGGCTTTTACATTGCCCAGCGCGACTTAGAAATTCGTGGTCCGGGCGAATTTATGGGGACCCGCCAGACGGGCCTGGCTGAACTGAAAATTGCGGATTTGGTCAGAGACGCGCAGATGATCCCACTGGTACAGCAAATTGCCGGTACGCTGTGGGAGAAATACCCTTCACATGCGCAGGCCATTATTAACCGCTGGATTGGACGGAAGGAACAATACGGGCATGCCTGAGTCGATATTTCTGTTTGATGCTGAGAACACCACACAAAGTGCGGCACTGGCAGCAAGCATTGCCGAAAAGTGGGGGCTGACCTCTTGCGACGCTCCCCCCGACACCCTCTATCTGCGTATCGATAACAACAGACTCGGTTTGATGGATGGCGCTGATCCCGCGCAGAAGCTGCCGGTGGTCGTCGACTTTTTGTCAGCGGCTACCCAGTATCGACAGTCGCATGGCGGTGGCAAGGCAGAGCCTGTGGTGAAAGCAATTGGGCTCAAAGGCCATACCGATTACCACGTAGTTGATGCAACACCCGGACTGGGTCGCGACGCCTTTGTGCTGGTGAGTGCAGGATGCCGGGTGACGATGATTGAACGTTCGCCGGTGGTTGCTGCTTTGCTGGAAGACGGATTGCGTCGCCTGACAGAAGCACAGCCAGAGACGGCAAAAAGGATGGCGCTCATCCATGGCAATAGTCAGCAAGTGATGCAATACTGGAATGCAGCACCAGTGGATGCAGTGTATCTGGATCCGATGTTTCCACACCGCAAAAAGTCAGCACTGGTGAAAAAAGAGATGCGCCTGTTTCAGCAGTTGCTGGGCGGCGATCCTGATGCAGACGGTCTGCTGGCACCAGCCTGTGAGCTGGCCAGGCACCGGGTTGTGGTAAAACGACCAGACAGTGCCGGTGCGCTGGCAAACACAGCGCCGTCAATGGCAATAACAAGCAAAAAACACCGTTTTGACGTTTATATATGTCATCACAACTAGGAGCACAGAATGATTCAAGTTGGCAGTAATTTACCGGAAGTGGATTTTGGCCTGATTAAAAACGGCGAAATGACAACCCCAAAGACCAGTGAACTGTTTAATGATAAACGCGTGGTGCTGTTTGCTGTACCGGGCGCCTTTACGCCAACCTGTTCACAGGCACACCTGCCTGGCTATGTTGCCCTGGCAGACAAGCTGAAAGCCAAAGGTATCGACAGTATTATCTGTCTGTCGGTGAATGACGCCTTCGTGATGGATGCCTGGGGTAAAGCCAGTAACGCTGAGGAAATTATCATGCTGGCTGATGGTAACGGGTACTTCACCAAGCAAATCGGAATGGACATGAACACCAGTAATTTTGGGGGGGTCCGGTCGGTGCGTTACTCTATGCTGGTAGACGATGGTGTGGTAGAAAAGCTGAATGTGGAAGATCCGGGCCGCTTTGAAGTCAGCGACGCCCAGACAATGCTGGACAGCCTGTAAACTATGGCGGAAGCGCGCGCTGTGCGCTTCCAGCCCTTCTCATGGCATGTCTGCCAGACACGTGTCTTTTTCGAATAAGTAATCCTCTGGCGTAAACGTCACGTACCGCATTCTAAGCGGCATTGGGAGACCTCCCGCTTTACTCTTCGAATGATAATAAGTATCATTTGCACACAAAGTTTTTGAAACAGGACAGGTAATGACAACGTTCAGTAAGCAGTACCGTGTAATGGCTTTTCTGGCCGCATTCAGCGCCCCTTTGTTTTCTGGTGTCGCGCTGGCGAACGGTGAAATCACCGACCAGGTTAATCATCTCAAAGAGCACATTGGTGAATACACTGAAGAGGTGCACTGGCTGGAAGATAAATTCGGCAGCGTGGTCGACGCCTACGAAGAAAACGGTAAAGGTAACGTTGATACCGATCAAATGATTGATTTCTGGGAAGAAGTAAACTTCCATTCAGCCATCGAAACACAGTTTGTTCCGATTTATGCATCCATCTGGCAGGGTATTTATGGCGTAAAACAAGCCATTGATGGTGGCGCTGACATTGCCAAAGTGCGGGCAGAAGAGACCAAGCTTCAGCAAGCCTTGTGGCAAGGGTTAGGTGCCGTTAAACTTGCTGCCCAGTATCAGCAGAATGGCCTGATAAAAGCTGTCCGCACAACGGCGAGCGAGCCGGTTACCGGGCCTGAAGTTATCGACGACATCAAGCAGCGTCTGCACCGGGTAGTTGCAAAGTATGCTGAGCAGCTGACCGAAGTGGCAACCACGCTGGTTCACGACACCTACATGCAGCGTTTTGAAGGCATCGAGGGTGCGCTTATCGAACAGAACGCGGACCTGGTTGAGGAACTTGAAAAAGATTTCAACGTAACCCTGCCGCAGGCAATTGAGAAGAATGCCGGCGTAGACGCTGTGCGCAATGTGGTGGAATCGATGCAGGCCAAGCTCGACAAAGCAAGAACGTTGCTGGTCAATGCTGAGAAAAATCGCAAAGCCGTATTTTAGGAAGTAAGTATGCACCGCAGAACATTTTTACGTGGCGTCGGCGCGGCGGGAATTCTGGGCGCGCTGCCCTTTTCCAGCCGGTTTAGTCTCGCCGCCACCGGCCCGCTGTCGGTTACGCAGCTCCCGGCGCTGGAAGGTGACCTCACGCTTTATCTCGGGCGGGGTGAGGGTGGCCTGTATGAAAATGTTCTGGATGCCATAAAAAAACGCAATCCAAAACTGAATCTGCAAATTCGTCGCGGCGGTACTGCCGCGCTGGCAAATACCATCGTGGCTGAGTCAAAAGCCGGGGTGCGTCGGGCGGATTTATTCTGGGCAGTGGACGCGGGTTCAATCGGTATGATCACCGATCACGGCCTGGCACAACCTCTGCCAGACGACATAACCGCGCAACTGAAGCCTGGCTTTCAGTATCCACGCTGGTCGCCGGTAACCGGACGCATCCGCACGTTGCCCTATAACCCGGAGCGCGTTCAGCGTGCGCAAATTCCCGATAACATTATGGCACTGGCCGACAGTGACCTGGCCATCGGCTGGGCGCCTGCCTATGCGTCGTTCCAATCCTTTGTTACTGCCATGCGACTGATTGAAGGCGAAAAAGCCACAAAAGACTGGCTGCGAGGGGTGGACCGCAACGCGAAAAAGTATGCCGGTGAACTTGGCGTGGTTATGGGTGTTGAGCGTGGTGAAGTGGATGTGGGCTTTGCCAATCATTACTACACACTGCGACTGAAAGCAGGAAAACCTGACGCCAGTGTTGAACTGGCTTTCACTAACAACGATGCCGGTTGCCTGGTCAATGCATCAGGCATCATGGCGCTGAGTGAAGGTGACTTACCGGTTAATTTCATCCGCTATCTGCTGACCGAAGAAGTGCAGTCGTACCTGGCCTCTGAAGCGTATGAAATTCCGCTGGTGGATAAGGTCGCGATGCCGCAGGGGTTACCTGCACTGTCCAGCGTAAACCCGCCGGATATGGATTTACGCAAGCTTGCCGACCTGCGCCCGACGCTTGATATGATGCGGGATATCGGCGTACTGTGACGAACTGGCTCAAGCCGTACCCGCTGGCGTTCATTATTGCGCTACTGGCCATTTTGCCGGTCGGCGTACTGGTATCGCTGGCCTCTGAAAGTGCACAACTGTTCGATACCCATAACCTGCGGGTACTCGGCAACACGCTGGCGCTGGTTGTTCTTACCATTATCGGCGCCATTATCATGGGCGTACCACTCGCGCTGTTTACCGCCTATGTGCAGGGCCCGTTCAAAAAATTGTGGCTGATATTGCTGGCAGCACCGCTGGCGCTGCCCAGTTATATCGGTGCCTTCGCAATGTACTTTTCGTTTGGCCGTGGTGGCGAAATTGAAACCCTGACCGGTATGCCGGTGCCACCCATTAACGGCTTGTGGGGCACTGCGCTGGTGATGTCGCTGTATACCTATCCGTTTGTGATGATGACCACCCGGGCGTCATTACTCAGTCAGGATGCCAGTCTGGTCAATGCATCCCGGTTGCTTGGGCTGTCGCTATGGCGCAGTTTGTGGCGGGTTGTGTTACCACGTGCCTTTAACAGTATCGCGGCCGGCGCACTGCTGGCGGCATTATACGCACTCTCTGATTTTGGTACGCCTGCAATTATGGGGCTGGATACCTTCACGCGGGTGATTTTTGTTGAATACAATGCGTTTGGCCTGAGCCAGGCGGCAATGTTGTCCTTACAACTTATGGTGATTGTCGGGCTGGTGTTGTTTCTGGAGTCGCAGGTAAGCGGCGCAAAAGAGCGCCCCGGACGTCACCTTACCCTGTGGCCGTCGAAATGGCAGTATTTTGCGATGCTGGCCAGTGCGCTTCCGATTATCCTGATGGCAATTGTGCTGCCGATGGCAATTTTTACGCTGTGGCTGGTGCGTGAGGGGATGGGAGGCTTTGAACTGCAGTACGCATGGAATTCGGCCTATGCGTCATTCCTGGCGGCGATTGTCGCGGTGATCTGCGCTATTCCGGTTGCCCACGCGGCTATTGCCGGCAAGGCTGGCAGACTGATGGAGCGGATTACCTATTTAGGTTTTGGCGTACCCGGCATTGTCATGGGCACCGCGCTGGTCTACTTAGGGCTACAATTGCCGTTTCTGTATCAGACGCTGGCGCTACTGGTGGTGGCGTATGTGTTGCGGTTTATTCCGCTGGCGGTGGGCAGCGTGCGCACCACAGCAGAAAATCTTGATTCGGGCATGGTCAAAGCGGCGCGAGTATTGGGCGCCAGTCCCCGCGAAGCCTTTATGCGCATTACCCTGCCATTGTCGTTACGTGGTATGGTAGCCGGTGCGGCGCTGGTGTTTCTTGAAGCGATGCGCGAATTGCCCGCTACCCTGATGCTCGGTCCGACCGGCTTTGAAACCCTGGCAACCTATATGTGGCGGGTATACGAGGCAGGCTACTTTGGTCGTGCCGCGGTGCCCGGATTACTGCTGGTGTTACTGTCCGGCCTGGGACTGATCCTCATGTTATCAGGCGAGAGCCGGGCTGAATTTACCTTGTCGGAGGATGAACGTCGTTAATGCTGAAGGTGAGTGATTTATCGGTTAATTATGGTGCAAACCGGGTAGTAGATAAACTTAACCTGGCGCTTGGTGATGATGAAATTCTCATGCTGGTGGGGCCGACCGGCTGCGGTAAAACCACCATTTTGCAGGCACTGGCAGGGCTTATTCCAATTTCAGAAGGTAGCATCCAACTGGGTGCCTGGACCTCGACTGCCGATAAGCCAGTCGCGCCGGAAAAGCGCAATGTTGGTATGGTCTTCCAGGATTTCGCCTTATTTCCTCACCTCACCGTTGAGCAGAACGTCAGCTTTCGTTTAAAAAACTCACGTCTTGCTGACCACTGGTTAGCCCTGCTGGGAATGGATAACTTCCGCCATGCCAAACCTGCGCAGCTATCCGGCGGTCAGAAGCAGCGTGTTGCGCTGGCGCGCACACTGGCCCACGAGCCTGCCTTTGTGCTGCTCGATGAGCCCCTGTCTAACCTGGATGCTGCACTAAAAGACAGTCTGCGCTGGGAAATTCGAAGCGCGCTGAAGGAAGCGGGTGTTCCCGCTATCTGGGTTACCCATGATCAGGACGAAGCGCTTTCCGTCGGCGACCGGGTAGGGGTATTAAAAGGGGGTGTACTGGAGCAAATCGACACCCCCGCAGCCTGCTTTGCCAAACCGGCAAGTCGCTTTGTCGCCAGGTTTCTGGGTGAGGCCAGCTTTATGCCCGGGCACCTTGAAAATGGTGTTATCACGACTGACATCGGTAATGTCCCTGCTACTCCAATCAACGGGGCGACTGGCGATGTGGACGTATTGATACGTCCTGATGATCTGTCGCTTAGTATCGACAACGGCAGTACTAACGGCGTTATTGAATGGGCCCGTTATGAAGGCGGCAGTCGCCTGTATGCGGTAAACATGGATAATGGCAGTGAGCTGAAAATTCGGGTCAGCCACGAAACCGCGCACCCACCGGGTACGCGCGTTCAGTTAGCAATGACGACGACCCATCCGCTGGCAGCGTTCACACGCGAGGGATAATTCCTGAACGTGCATTGAGCCACACCGCTATTCACGTATAATTCACGTCGTTTTTATACACGTCAGGCACAACCTGCTGGAGTGAAGTGGTGAGCGTAACGCAACGTGATGTGATTGTTATAGGTGCCGGCGCCGCCGGGCTGTTTTGCGCTGCCGAGGCAGGTAAACGCGGGCGTCGCGTTGAGGTGCTCGACCACGCGAAAAAAGTCGGACGTAAGATCCTGATGTCTGGTGGCGGGCGCTGTAACTTCACCAATATGTACGCCAGCCCGGAAAATTTCATTTCCGGCAATCCACACTTTTGTAAATCCGCGTTAAGTCGTTATACCCAGTGGGATTTCATCTCGCTGGTGGCGAGCTATGGTATTGCCTATCACGAAAAAACACTGGGGCAGCTTTTTTGTGACGACTCCGCCAAAGACATTGTCGACATGCTGCTGAGCGAATGTAATAAAGCGGATGTCACTATTACCACACGCTGTGAGATCCTGGCTGTTGAGAAAACGTCAGCGGGTTTCAGCCTGTCTACAACCCTTGGTGACTACACCTGCGAGTCGCTGGTGATCGCCACCGGCGGGCTTAGTATGCCAAAACTTGGTGCCTCGCCGTTCGGCTATAAGGTGGCGGAGCAATTCGGGCTGCCCGTGTTACCCACGCGGGCGGCACTGGTGCCATTCACGCTGCATGATAATGACAAGCAGGTGCTGGCAGAAATCAGTGGCGTGTCGCTTAACGTCAGTGCCGAGGCCAACGACACGGTGTTTAATGAAGCCATGCTGTTCACCCACCGGGGGCTGAGCGGACCCGCTATGTTGCAGGTGTCATCCTACTGGACGCCCGGTGACACAGTGACGGTTAATATGCTGCCCGGACAGGATACGCAGCAATGGCTCACAGAGGCGATCAGTCAGTCGCCGGATGCCCTGCTATCGACCTGTCTGTCCGGTATTTTTCCGAAACGCCTGGCAGCAACGCTGATTGCCTACCACAAATGGAAAAACTGTCCCGTAAAGCAGTTAACTCACAGTGAAATCAAAGAGATAGCCGACTGCCTTGAAGGCTGGCAGCTGAAGCCCAACGGCACGGAAGGATACCGGACGGCTGAGGTTACCCTGGGTGGCGTGGATACCGATGCATTGTCATCAAAAACCATGATGGCAAAAAATGTTGAAGGGCTATATTTTATTGGTGAAGTGGTCGATGTGACCGGCTGGCTCGGCGGCTACAATTTCCAGTGGGCCTGGTCGAGTGGCTGGGCCGCAGGGCAGGTTGTATAAACCGCGTTTTTTACTAATCAGGACGGCGACCGTGTCTGACACCGCGAAAGCCTTACATCATCTTGACAGACAGCTTATCTGGAGCGGCTTTAAGCAACTGGTTCCTATTTCCTTTTTTGTTACGGTATTCGGTGCAGCGTTCGGCCTCGCAGCTATCCAGACCGGACTAAGCGAGCCGGCTGTGATGCTGATGAGTGCGCTGGTGTTTGCCGGCGCCTCACAATTTGCCGCACTCGAATTATGGGGGGCACAACTGCCTGTTGTGACTATCATCATCACCGTGTTCGCGATCAATGCGCGCCATCTGCTGATGGGAGCAACGCTGTATCCCTGGCTGGTGAGCCTTTCTCCTTACACACGCTACGGCATTATGACTGTTGCTTCAGATGCGAACTGGGCGATGTCGATGAATGCCCTGTCCCGCGGTCAGCCGGGACTGGGGATCCTGTTTGGCGGCGGGCTGGCGCTGTGGTCGTTCTGGGTGCTGGGCACCTGGTTTGGCGTGGTGTTTGGGAATGCCATTCAGGACCCGAGGATGCTGGGACTGGATATGGTTATGGGCTGCTTTTTGCTGGCTGTCGTGCTGAGTGGGCAGAAAAACCTGAGGATTGTGGGTATCTGGTCGGTCGCCGCGTTGTCATCGCTGCTGGCATATCGGTTTTTACCTGAAAACAGCCATGTGGTCACCGGCGCGCTCGCGGGCGGCCTGGCCGGGCTACTGTGGGATGACCGCAATGATAACCATTGAAAACGACGCCACCGGCACGCTGATTATTATTGCGGTTATGGCACTAGTGACACTTAGCACGCGCTGGGCCGGCGTTTATCTGATGTCTTTTGTGCCGCTCAGCGAGCGGGTGAAGCGCTTTATTCAGGCAATGTCAGCGTCGGTGCTGGTGGCCCTGCTTGCGCCCATGGCATTCAACGGCGACACCGCAACGCGACTGGCGCTCGCGACGACCGCCATTGTCATGCTGATTTTCAGACGTCCACTACCGGCGATTGCCGCCGGAGTTGTTGCTGCCGCAATGCTGAGACAGTGGTAACGTCTTGTCTTTTTGTTTTTTGCGGTAGCTTTCATCACGTCCCTGACTCGTTTACGCTATAGGTGAATGATATGAACAGGCATATCAGCAGCCGGAGGCCATCATCGATTCTAAAACATTCTCATCCCTGCTCGCCGATTTACTGGTCACCGTGCCAGAGTGGTTTGACGACGGCATCTCCGAATATGTGCTGATACAACGGCTGCAGGAACCGCCATTCAGGCTGTTTGAAAAAGACGCACTGCGCGATCCGCTGGTATTGTTTCAGACCCACTTCATGCTGTTTCACGCCCTGTATCAGGTGCAAACCGCCTGGCGCGAGGACGGCACCGGCGAACTCACCATTCATACTACCCGTATAGCGCTGGAGACATCTTCAATGTCCGGCACGACGATGCCGGAGGCCGGCGATCCGCTTCGGGACTATTACCTTAACTGGGATAATTATACCGGGACCGGCAAAGATGAGGTGGAAGCCCTGCTGGATGATTTCTGGCGTCAGTTTGCCCGTGGTAACCATCGAATACCCGCCGCCGAGACCATTCAGGAGGCCCGTGAAATTATGGAGTTGCCAGCGCAGGGTGAGATCGACAAGGCAACGCTTAAACGCCAGTACCGTCGACTGCAGCATCGCTATCATCCTGATAAGGGCGGCGACACCGAGAAAGCCAAGCAGCTTGTGTTTGCCTATACCACGCTTTGCCGGCTGTGCTAGATACGACTAAAAGCGTAGCGCCTTTCACAAACAATCACTGGTAACCCGATGCCGGTGTGGCATCATGAATGCTATCTGGTCAGGAGACTACCTTATGGCTGAATCACTACCCCCGCCGCCGGACTGGCAGGCATTGATCAAGTCAGGCTGCAGGCTGTTTGTTGGCGGCAACGCCTCGGTACCGTATAGCCTGGTCCAGCACCTGATGGACAACACGAAAGGGTACTCAGACATTGAAATGGTGCACATGCTGGCGTTGGGTAAAACGCACTGGGCACGTGAGGAGTACCGCAACAAATTTAAGGTCAACACGTTTTTTATTGGTGGCGAGGAAGTGCGCCGCGCCGTTGATGAAGGTCGTGCCGACTATACGCCATGTTTTCTTTCCGAGATGTCCGGTCTGTTCGCTGACGGCACACTGCCACTGGACGCGGCGCTGGTGAATGTCAGTCCGCCGGATGAGTTTGGTTATTGTTCGCTTGGCGCGTCGGTCGATATCTGCATGTCTGCAGTCAGGCAGGCGAAAAAGGTGGTGGCCCAGATTAACCGCCATGTTCCGCGCACGGCCGGGCACTCTTATATTCACCTCAGTGAGATCCATGCCTGTATTGAAGCGGATGAGCCGCTGGTTACGGTAGAGCCGCAGCCGATCGACTCGGTCACTGAACGGATTGGCCAGTATGTCGCTATGCTGGTGGAAGACGGCGCGACGCTGCAGTTTGGTATTGGAAAAATCCCCAGTGCTACCCTGAAATACCTGCAGCACCATCGTGATCTTGGCATTCACAGTGAGATGCTGACCGACAGTATTATTCAGTTGATTGAAGCCGGCGCGGTGAGTAACAAGAAAAAGACCTTTCACCCGGGAAAGGTGGTGACCAGTTTTGCGATTGGCAGCCAGCGCCTGTACGACTTTATCGACAACAATCCGCATATTGAGTTTTATCCGTCGAGCTACGTCAACAAGCCGACGAATATCGCCAAAAATGACAACATGATTGCCATAAACAGCGCGCTGGAAGTGGATTTAACCGGTCAGGTTGTGGCCGACTCACTGGGGCATGACTTTTACAGTGGTATCGGCGGTCAGGTCGATTTTGTGTCGGGCGCATCCATGTCGAAGGGCGGGAAGCCGATTATTGCGCTGCCGTCTACCGCGAAAAACGAAACGGTGTCACGTATTCGCCCGTTTATTACCGAAGGCTCTGGTGTCGTTACGTCGCGTGGCAATGTGCATTATGTCGTTACCGAGTATGGTATTGCCTCACTGAAAGGCAAAAGTATCCGCGAGCGGGCGCTGGAGCTTATTCGTGTTGCCCATCCGAAATTTCGTGCCGACCTGCTAAAAGAAGTCCGTCAGCATTATTGGGTGCCGCACTATCAGGAAAAGTACCCCACCGATATTCCCGAGCTAGGCGCCATTCAGCTGCAAAAGCTGGTGATCAAAGGCGAGACCTTCTATCTTCGACCACTTAACCCGGCCGATGAACGTCGCTTGCAGGAATTTTTCTATTCCCATACCAAGGAGACGCTGCGGCTTCGCTACAACTACGACCCCAAACAAATGTCGCGCGAGAAGTCCTGTAATCTGGTCAGTGTCGACCAAAGCAGCGATGCGGCACTGTGTATTGTTCGCCAGGAAGGATCGCGTATTACCATTCACGCTGTCGGAAGGTTTTATTATGCGCCTGAGGCGAATGTCTGCGAGGTGGCGTTTGTCACCCGGGAAACCCAGCAGGGCAAGGGCATGGCCACCCGACTGCTGGCGCAACTTATTGATATTGCTAAAAAACGAAGGATTGCCAAAATGATGGCATATGTCAGGGCAGAAAACACACCAATGATTACCATTTTTGAGCAGGCGGGTTTTAAACGGCTGATGTCCGATGATCCCAGCGATGTCGAGCTGGCGCTTGACCTGGAGCAGCCGGAATGACGTTACGGATTTACCGCGCAGATGCGTGCCTGCAACATGAGATGGGGCCCGACCACCCGGAATCGCCCGACCGTCTGCATGCCATTGACGATCAGCTACTGGCATCGGGACTGGACATGATTTGTCAGCATGAAACCGCAACCAAAGCGTCGCGCGATGCGCTGACGCGCGCTCACTCTGGCGCTTATGTTGACAGCCTGTTCGCGCGCGCTCCACGCGACGGCATGGTCTGGCTGGATGAGGATACGGCCATGAATCCGTCCACGCTGGACGCTGCACTGTATGCCGCCGGCGCGTGCTGTGATGCGGTTGACTGGGTGCTGGAAGACGGGCAGCGGCAGGCATTTTGTGCCGTCAGACCGCCGGGTCACCATGCGGAGTATGGTCATGCCATGGGGTTTTGCTTTTTTAACAATATTGCCGTAGCCGCACTGCATGCCCTGCAGACGCCGTCGGTAAAGCGTGTCGCTATTGTTGACTTTGATGTGCATCACGGTAACGGCACCGAAGACATTGTTGCCGGTGACGATCGCATACTGTTTTTGTCGAGCTTTCAGCATCCGTTTTACCCGCACAGTGATGTGCCATCCCAGTCCGACAATGTCATTACCACGCCACTGAATGCGGGAACCGATGGCATGGCATTTCGCGAAGCGGTGAACTACTGGTTTGAAAAAATCGCCGACTTTAACCCTGATCTCATTCTGGTCTCCGCCGGCTTTGATGGTCACGCCGAAGATCCCATGGCCTATTTACGGCTGCGCGAGGATGACTATTTCTGGATCAGTGACAGGATCCGCACCGTGGCACAGCAGTGCTGTGAGGGACGTATTGTGAGCACACTGGAAGGCGGCTATTCACTGAGTGCACTGGGACGCTCTGTGGTTGCGCACCTGCGAGGCATAAGCGGCAACACGGAAAAAATGTAAAGGTGGCAAAGACGGAGAAGAAGGAGGGGGGAGTCCACACTGCGACACGCCGTAAACCCATCCCTGGGGGCTCGCCAACAGCATCCATGCTGTTGGACGGTCGCTGTGTGGACTCCCCCCTCCTTCTTCTCCTTTTCTTCCTTTGCTACCGCCTGGTTGGTGATAGATCCGCATTGCTTAGCTGATCAACATAGCAATACCCGCACCTGCCATCAGCACGTTTTCAGTCAGGGTCAGTGCGCCAAGCGGCACGTTGCTGTCGCCTCCCACACAGGCGCAGGTCAGTTCGCGCTTATCAATGTAGACCGCTTTGATCACTGAAATAGCGCCAATGGTGCCAATAAATACAGACACCGGCGCCACTGCCCACACAGGGAGCATGGCCAGCATGCCAAGCCCTGCCCAGGCTTCTGCAAACGGGTAGAGGTAGGCGTAGCGGATGTGTTTCATGGCCAGTAAATCGTAGGTGATGAAGCGGTTTGTAAATGCCGTCACATCCTGCAGCTTCTGCAGTGCCAGCAACACCATAAAAAAGGCGATGGCATTCAGTGCGAGCGGGTATGCCTGCCAGGCTTGCTTGCCAGCCAGCGACAGGCAGACACTGAGCAGGACAGCAATTATCATCACCGCAATCACCGGTGTGTAGGTCTTGCCCTGTTGTCCTTCCTTTGGTTTATTGAGGTAGTCGCGCAGCGCTTCATAGCCGCCAATTCGTTCACCGTCGATGAACACCTGCGGCGTGGTATCCACCTGATGCTGTTGCTTAAACTCGTCTGTCTGCTGGCGACTGGTCAGCAGATTATCCTCCACCTCGAAGCACTCTCGTTCCAGCAGATCTTTTGCCTTAAGTCCAAACGGGCAAATGTGTTCGTCCGTTTTCATGCGGTATAGCGTGGCGCGTTTTGTCATGATTTCATACTCCGTGAAGTTTTTTCACTGAAAACCGCGAAAAGGCGTGATATCAGTGGGGATTTCATCGGTATCAGGACAGGTATCAGGAATTGTGCCAGACAGGCAGGCAGTGAAATTCAGGCGTGACAGAAACAGCCTTCGGCATCCGCATTAATCACGGCGCCCGGCAATGTGAGGCTGGCATAACGGGCAATCGTATCGACCAGGGTTTTACCGGTAAAGCAGCCATAGCCGGTTGCATAGGGGCCGAGGTAACGTAGTTCACCCGTCTGGCTGACTACGGCGACCGCCGGTGTTGACGGTATCAGGCTGGCCAGCGCAGGGGCACTGTCAATATCAACCACGCTCAGCTGATAGCCCTGTTCACTGAGTGTGCTGGCCAGTTGGGTCTGATGGGGTTCGGTCAGCGTGTTGCAAAAACAACTGTCCTTGCGCTGAAAGTGAACAACGCTTCCGGCGGCAATGCCGCTGGCTTCAAGGGTCGCGACAACCTGCTGGTCAAAATCAGGGCGGGCGGCGGCCTGTAAAAGACGCTGGTCGGGATCAAACAAGGTCAGCTGCTGCTGGCTGTACAGCAGCATGCCGACTGACAGTGCGCCGGCCCACAGGGCCAGTGCACCCCACTTCAGATAAACGCTCACAGCGAAAAGCGGCTGATTGCCTGCTGCATGGCATCGCAGGTATGCTGAAGTTGCTGCAGTTCCTGCTCAAGCCGTTTGGCGGTAGCGACTTCATCACCAGATAATTCATTGAGGCGCTCGGTTGAGCGGGCAATGGATTCGCTGGCTGCTTCCTGCTCGGTGGCAGAATTGGCAATTTCGGTCATGCTGTTGCTGACCTGGGTGATTTCCTCAAGCATATGCGCCATGGCAGATGACGCCGTGTCTGATGAGCCGACTGCATCGTCAACCAGCGCCACACTCTCCTGCATCTGTGACACAGCAGTGGCGGTCTGGGCAACAAGCCTCTCGGTAATACCGCTGATCTGCTCGGCGCTTTCTTTCGAACGAATCGCCAGCGTACGGACTTCATCCGCAACCACAGCAAAGCCACGGCCATGCTCGCCAGCACGGGCTGACTCAATGGCGGCATTCAGTGCCAGCAGGTTTGTCTGTTCAGCTACCGCGCCAATTGAACGCATGGCGTCGGAAATCTGATTACACTGATCATTAAGCTTCTGGTTGGTATCCGCCGCCTGGTTCAGCATGCTGCGCAATGAATTAATCACCGAGCTGGTGTCTTTAATCTGCTGGCGGGTGGCGGTGACGCTGCTTTGCATAGCATGGGTTTTATCTGATGCCAGCGTGATCTGCTCGGCGGATAGTCGCATGGTCTGCGCAATTTCCTCGGACGATGCCGAGACCATTCCCAGCTCTTTATCAGTATGTTTGCTGGTTTCGAACATGGTGGTGGCCACCTGCGCCATACCGTCGCTGCGGGCAACCACATCGTCTGTCAGCCGCGAGGAAACCGCTGCCAGTTCTCTGACTTGGGCGACAAACTCATTAAACAGGCGGCTGACTTTATACTTGTCTGAGCCGGACACATTCAGGTTGAGTGTGCCGTCTTTGCGCACAATCGCATCGGTCATCCGTTCGACTTCTGCCGCACCCACACCTTCATCGTGCGACTGTTTGGCCATCAGCATCAGCACCACGCCCTCGGCAACGGCAAAAAACGCGTGTAGCAGCAAAATGGAGAAGCTGATATGGCCTTCCTCAAAAATAAACACCGGGGCGCCCTGACTTTGCAGTGCAAAAAAGCCGATGTGGTGAACTGCAACCAGTGCGGTTGAGGAGGCGATAACACGCCAGTCACGGTAGTTAGCCAGAAAGGCCAGCAGCACGAAGATTTCAAAGTGCATTTCAATCAGGCCGTAAGCCTGATGAATATGCAGCGCAGTCATCAGCTGCACCCCCAGTCCCATCGCGTGTCTTGCCAGTGCGCTGCCGGGCGACTGAAAGCTCAGTACCAGCGGAACAATAACAATCGGCAGGCCAAGCAGGAACGGCGGCAGCCATTCACCGGTCATAAATGCAATAACAAGGGACATTACCCATTGTATGGCAATCACAACCTGAAAAATTTTCTGGCTACGCAAAATCCAGGGATACGTCATAAATTTCTCCAAATCGACACGCTGTACAGAACGTGTCGTAATACATGGCGATAAGTGTAGTGTTAATTTAAGACCGGGGCGATGAAACTTTGGTCTATTTTTTTGTGCAACTACCTTTTTGTAAAGATAACTTTTATTACTGTTTCGTTTAATAAAAAGTTCACGACTTACTGTAGAATTACACGCCACAGAGAATGAAAATTTTAGGACGTTGCATGCCACGTGTTGCTTTCTTGTCGACCGACAATCTCGAAGATTTTTTTGTTTATGATGAGTTGCTGATACCGCACTTTGAGCAGCGGGGCTGGTCTGTCGACACGGTCTCGTGGCACTGCCAGAAGACCGACTGGTCGGCTTATGACGCAGTGATCGTGCGAAGCACCTGGGACTACCAGAATGCGCCGGACGCATTTGTTGACTGCCTGAAGCGCATTGAGCAAAGCGGCACGCTGCTTGAAAACCCGCTTGAACTGATGCTGTGGAATATCCAAAAAATCTATTTAAAAGAACTGGAAGAGGCGGGCATTCCGGTTATTCCGACGGTGTGGATGGACGCCTGGTCTACTGCTGCGGTTGAGACGCAGTTCGCCGCACTGAACACCGATACGCTGGTCATCAAACCTGTGCTTAGCGCCAATGCTGATGATACGTTCCGGCTTACGCCGCAGGCGCTGGCGGAAAAGCAGGGCACACTGAGCGCACTATTTTCGCAACGGCCCTTTATGGTGCAGCCGTTTATCCGGGAAGTGGTGGATGAAGGGGAAATATCGCTGTTTTATTTTGACGGCGACTTCAGTCATGCCATTCTCAAGCAGCCCGCTGTCGGTGATTTCCGGGTTCAGGAAGAGCATGGCGGACGTTTGTCAGTGCTTCAGCCTGATGCAACGGTGATGGCGTGTGCCCGGGCTGCGCTCAATGCGATGCCCGCGTCTGCGCTTTATGCCCGGGTTGACCTTATTCGTGCCGCCGGACAATGGCGGGTGATGGAGCTGGAGCTTATTGAACCATCGCTGTACTTTCAGCTGGACGAAGGGGCGGCACCCCGCTTCGTGGATGCCTTCCTTCAGCGCTGGCGTCAGCAGCGCGCGTAACTCAGTGCTTCGCCATTCTGGCGTCGCTGCCATGTTTTGACGGCTTGTTAGCCGGTTTACTGTGGGCTTTGACGCGCGCACTGTGAGCAGGGGCTTTGTGCTGTTTCACCGGTGCCCGGGCAACGTTGTCGCGCACCGGCTGAAGATGTTGTACCGGCTTGACCGGACGGGCCTGCGTCACCTGGCGGCCGTGTTTCACGTCTTTGACCCGGCGATATTCGGTGCGCTGATGCCTGGCAACACTGGCAGGTACGCTTCGCACCGCAGGTTCACGGTTGTGTCGTGACACCACAGAGCGGGACGGATTTGCTGCCCGCGGCGCCGCAAGATTGCGATGTCTGTGGCTGACAACCCGAGGGCGCGTCTGACGATGATTCCAGCGCTGATACGACGTGGATGCTACCCGGCGGGCTTCCCGGTAATGGTAGTAGCGTACCGGACGAGGACGAACAAACACGGCGCGTTCATGCCAGAAAATGTCGCCAAAATAGAAACCGGCAGACAGGTTTACGCCGAATCCCCAGTGAAAGCCGGCATACACCCGTGAGCGCACAGGGGCGCGCCAGTAGACCGGGTGTATCGGGTGATGCCAGTGCCCATACACCGTATTCACATTGTAGTACGGTACATAAACGATTTGCGGGGTTGCCGGTGCAATCACAATCACGTCGCGTTCACGTTCTACCGTCACATAATTGTTAGAACGCAGTTCGCCGTGCTGATAAGCCTGTTGCCTGAGCATCTGGACGTGGTCGAGCACTCGGCGCTGGTCAGCAACCACGGCATCGCCGAGACTGCCAAGCCAGTCGAGGTCGTCGGCCATGGTGGCCAGCAAGTCGGTGAAGGGCGCAATGGCGCGCACGCTGGGATCCCAGTTGACATCATCCAGTGCCAGCTCAACCTGTTGCGGGGTCAGATGCGGGTTAGCCTGACGCCAGCGATTGGCCGATACCACGTCCAGTGGATAGGTACTGGCAATCAGAATGTGGGTAAGCAGCGAGTCAGGATACAGCGCTACGGGCGCCAGCAAACTATCCAGTTCGGCATCAGAAAATGCCGCAGGCTGCACAGTGGCCAGCTGAGCGCTTGGTGAGGACAGGGCACTGGCAGGCAGGACGGTAAAGCTTCCCGCCGCCAGGCTGATGATCAGTCCGCTAATTACAGTTTTCATACGCTTTACTCCGTCGCGCACCAGGCGCGTGTTGTTTCGTATGATTAACGTTATAGCGGAGCCCAGGTTAACGTAACCTGAACCAAGTCTGACCGAAGACTAAAACATCCTGGCTATTTCAGCAGGTGCGGATCGAAGGCGTGCCCCAGTTTTTCGGTTTTGGTTTTCAGGTAGTGTTTATTGTCTTTGGTGATGCCGTGATCAATCGGTTTTCTGGCGATAACCTCAATGCCCAGGCGTTTCATCGCGTCGAGCTTTCTGGGGTTATTGGTCATCAGCTCCACCCGTTTCACCTTCAGGGTGTCCAGCATCAGTTTACAGATATCATAACTGCGAAGGTCAGCATCAAAACCAAGGTGTTCGTTGGCTTCAACGGTATCCATGCCGCTGTCCTGCAAATTGTAAGCACGGATCTTGTTCAGCAGGCCAATGCCACGCCCTTCCTGGCGCAGATACAACAATACGCCAAAACCATGCTCGACAATGTTCTGGAGCGCTCTCTCCAGCTGAAAGCCGCAGTCGCAGCGGGTACTGAACAGTGCATCACCAGTCAGGCATTCAGAATGAATGCGGATTGGGACGATATCCTCGTCTTTCCATTCGCCATACGAAAGGGCGACATGCTCCTGTCCGTTAAACTCAACAAATCCATGAATGCGAAAATCTCCCCAACGGGTGGGTAACTTTGCTGAGCTTACGTATTCATATTTAGGTTGCTTGATGGTCATGACACTTCTGTACTCACTGAAGGAAGCTACTAGGTGGGGATCGATCTGAAAAAAACAAGCATTTTCCCACCGCGCCGCAGTAGCCTGCGGAGGGTAAGTATAGCAGTGCTCGCAGGTGAATCACATAGGCGGGGTAACGGGTCAGGAAAAGTCGCTGAGCGGACGGGGACGGGCAACACCGTAGCCCTGAGCGTAATCCACTCCGATTTTACCGAGTTCCGTCATGATCGCTTCGCTCTCGACATATTCCCCGACGGTTTCCATGCCCATGGCACTGGCGACGTCGGTAATCGACGAAACCACGGCGGCATCGACGGTACTGGTCAGCATGTCCCGAATAAACGTACCGTCAATTTTCACACAGGCTACCGGCAGATTTTTCAGGTAGTTATACGATGAAAAACCGCTGCCAAAATCATCCAGTGCAAATGTGCAGCCCAGTTGCGTGAAGGTGCGCATAAAATTCACGGTATTTTCCATTTTCAGGATGGCAACACTTTCGGTTATCTCAAAACACACTTTACTGTAGGGGATGGCGTGACGCTCAAACATATTCAGCGCATGCAGTTTCAGCTCGCGGTCGGCCAGCGACTGTCCACTCAGGTTTATACTTACGCGCGCCGTTTTTTCGAGGTAATCGGGGTGGGTGGCCAGCCAGCGAAAGGTATGCTCGATTACCCACTTATCTACTTTCACGCTCAGGTTATAGCGCTCGGCGACCGGTAAAAACCGGTCCGGGCTTAACAGTTCGCCGTCGGCATCCTGCATACGCAGGAGTATTTCATAGTAAACCTGCTCTGAAGTTCGGCGCAGCGTACGGTAGGGCTGATAAAACAGGGTAAAGCGGTTATTCTCGAGCGCTTCGTTGATGGCAGTTACCCAGTCCAGCTCATTTTTATACCGCAGCATCGCCTGATCATCTTTTCGGAAGCGGTGAATCTGATTGCGGCCCTGCTCTTTGGCGTAGTAGCAGGCGGCGTCAGCCATGCTCAGGCATTGCTCAGGATCGTCACTGATTTCCTTACACACCACCATGCCGATGCTGACCCCGAGGGTAAAAATTTTCTTCTCCCAGACAAAGCGGTATGCCTGTATCGCGTTCATCAGCTTGATGCCGCACAGATATGCCGTTTCTTCCGGCTGGTTGACAAACAGCACGCCAAACTCGTCACCGCCGAGACGCGCCAGCATCCCGGCATTGCCGAGTGTCTGTTCAAGCAGCGTGGCCACTTCTTTTATCAGCGCATCACCGGCTTTATGTCCGCAGGTATCATTGACTACCTTGAAGCGATCCAGATCGAGGAAAAGCAGGGTGCAGCTGGCGTCAGGATCCGCAATCGACGCGGCAAAATGACGCTCAAACTCACGGCGGTTGTAGATCCCGGTCAGTGAATCGTGGGTCGCCAGGAACTCCAGGCTAAGGCTGGTACGTTTGCGCTCGGTAATGTCAAAAATAGAGCCGTACAGAAAGCTGCCGTTGCTGTCTTTTCGCAACTGGCAGGAAATAGAAAACCAGAACTCGGTACCGTCCGCTCGACGCCCCCTGATTTCACGACCCATCACATGGCCGCTTTCGAGCAGTTCACCCAACAGCAGTTCGCGGTCGCTGGCATCGGCATAGAAGTCCGACGTGTTGCTGACACTGGCAAGCATGGTGTTTTCATCGGCGTAACCAAACAGGGAGCACATTGCCGGATTCACACTCTTGAGTCTGCCTTCGAGCGTTGACGTGTACAGTCCTTCTGCCGAGTTGCGAAACAAGTCATAAAACTGATGCAGGTTACTGATGGTTTTTTCCCTGGCCATCAGCTGCTGTACACTCACGGAGCGCTCCTTGCCCTCAACTGACATCGCAAAACACAGCATCGCCAGCATGGTGATTAACGTCATAACGATCATGACCGGCACAGTGACAATCAGGCCGTTTAGTGCTTCAATGAGTACCACGGCATACAATGCAAAAAGAAACAGCCAGCCGGCAGAAAATGCCTGACTGAGTTCGGGGTGGCGTCGGTCGCGATGAAGTAACACCATCACCACCTGATAAACACCAATAACCGGTGTAAACAGGTAGATAAACTGGGATGCATCAAATAATGATGTCCAGAAGCTGAACAGCAACAGCACCGCAGGCATGATCAGATTAATAAACCGCACGGGCAGCGGAAGGCGGTTAAACAGGTTGTGTGCGACTTTCGCCAGAGACATGGCTATGGTTGCCAGTAACGTGGCAATCGCAGCGCTGGCTGCCGGGGTCAGCGATGGCCAGAATGCGAGGCCACCCTGACACACAAATACCAGCAGTGAGGTCAGTCCGAATGCCACTGCCAGCCAGAAACGTGCCGGCGTGCGCTGCAGCAGATAAGACAACAGAAAATACACAAACGCGATAAGCAGCATGCCGGTCAGCACACCGAACACCGTCACCATAAGACGCTCATGCGCATCGAACGCCTGTGCGTCCCACAGTCCCGGTCTGAAATTGTTCGGCCCCTCTGTCTCGATACCGACAACCGCTGTTATCGCCTCACTCTCAGGGATATCGACAGAAAAATGCAGATACGGTGTGGGCCAGCCCGTCACCGACTGACCGCGCAGTGTCTGGTAGGTTGCAGAGCGGATGATCCGGTGTTCATTATCAACAAAAAACACCTGTATGTCGGTGACTGAGTGGCGATAGAGTGTCAGCACCAGTGAGCGGGGACGGGTTCCCTGATTAATAATTTCGGTCTTAAGCCAGGTGCGGCCTGACGACGTTTGCTGACCAAATAACGTATGCCGGTGGGTACCCGGCACAGCGCGCAGCGCGTCCCGGTAATTGTCGGATGCGGCCAGTTCGACGCTGTCGCTGAGCTGGTGAAGATTGAGCTGCGTAAAGTCATCGTCAATGATGACCTGACCAGCGTCGGCGCGCAGGCTGATTAGGCACATGAGTGCACCCCATGCCAGGCAGCGCAGGCAGGCTCTTAACATCCTTGAGAAATAACCTGGTTTCTGAGGCATAAGCGTGTGTGCTGCCCTCCTGATAATGCTACCGGTCTTTCAAACAGCCTGACCGTTGAGGCATGCGGCGCAGGTCAAGACCATCCCTGAGCCCTTATCATAGCGGATTATTGGTTATTTTGTGAACTTTCAAGGTGCTGAAAATAATCAAAAAACTCACCGGCGGTAGCGGTCTCGCCGGCATCAGCCGATAGCCACATGGCATCGCACAGCCACTCAATATTCAGCAGCAACCGGTAAGGTCCGCACTGCAAACGCGCCGCACACCGATCGGCTCCCCAGTCGCTACTCTGACAGGTAGCACTGGTCACGGTACACAGACGACGAATAAACAGATCGGTGTGCGCGATGTTGTCCGGCAGCGGCCAGTCAATCAGCACAACGTCATCAGCCAGACTCAGCGCCTGGATAAAGGTGGTCAGGGTTAACTGCTGCATGACAGGCTAACCTCATGGGTTCCGGTGGGGACAGCGGCAAACGGATGCGCGTCCCACTGACTGTCATACGGCGATGTTACTGCCCGAAACAGTGTGTCGGCCAGCACAAAATCGCCTGTTTCGGCCTGCGCTATCGCATCGGCAAGCAGGTGGGTCCGCGGGATCACGGCCGGATTCGTGGTCAGCAGTGCCGACTGTGGTACATCGCTGTCAAGCCGCAGCGCACGATAGTCATGCCACCAGGCATCAAACGCGTCGCGGTCGAGAAAGTGATCGCGGACAAACGACGTGGTGTCAGTCAGATCGCTGCGTGCCAGCAACCTGAAACTGTGGGTGTAATCACGCTGCTGAGATGACAACATCGAAAGCCAGCGGTCAATCAGTGCCTGACTTTGCGGAGTGTCATTCAGCCCCAGCCTGCGTCGCATCAGGTGGCCATACTGCTGGAGAAAGACCGGCTCGAACTGTGACAGCGCCGCTTTAATTTCATCAACACTGCAGTGGTCGGTAAACGCGTATGCCAGCATGTTCAGATTCCACAGTGCAACCCCGGGCTGCTGGTCGAACGCATAACGGCCCTGTTCATCTGAGTGGTTAAATACTGCCGACGCATTGAAGGCGTCCATGAAGGCATACGGACCGTAATCAAAGGTAATGCCATGCACAGACATGTTGTCGGTATTCATGACCCCGTGGACAAACCCCAGACTCTGCCACAGGGCTATCAGGCGGGCGGTGCGCAGCGTAATGGCGTTAAGCAGCGCGGCCGGTGGATTTGCTGCGCTCAGACATTCCGGAAAATGGTGCTCCAGGGTATAGGTCATCAGTGCGTTCAGCTTCTGTGGTGCTTTGGCATGGAAAAAGTATTCAAAGTGTCCGAAGCGAATGTGACTGGGGGCAGTCCGGATCATCATCGCGCCAGACTCAGGCTGCTCGCGCAGCACTGTCTCGTCGCTGGTAAACAGGCACAGTGACCGGGAAGACGGCACGCCCAGCGCATGCATGGCTTCACTACCGATGTATTCGCGTAAGGTTGACCGCAGCACCGCCCGGCCATCAGCAAACCGCGAGTAAGGCGTTTGTCCGGCGCCCTTCAGATGCAGGTCGTGGTATGTGCCGTCCTGATGCTGTGCCTCGCCGAGTAGCAGACCCCGTCCATCACCAAGATCCGGATTCCAGTAACCAAACTGATGGCCGCCGTATTTTTGCGCCATCGCACCACCAGAAAGGACAGAGTCCGGATCGCCTAACAACTGCGTAATGCCATTATTTTGCCACCAGTCGTCAGGGCACCTCAGTTCTCTGGCGTGATCATGGTTTACCATCACAAGATTTTGATTTTTAAGTAAAGTTGGGGTTACCTGACTACCAAGCTCAGGGAGCGACGTGGCAAAACGACGAGACAGTTCCACAATTCAGACCGGCGCGATGATCAACATGCCGACAGGGTAACATACCTGCCCGGTCTGCCACATCGCGTTCGTGCATGCAGAAAAAAGATTAAATTTTATTTAGGTTTTAATCCTGAACCCCGTGTGTAGGGTAGGCATTAAAGTAACCGTGCGGTGTGCGCCGTGCCATTGGCCAAAACAACAATTACAACAAAGACACTATCAGAGGGACTATGCTCACACTTCATCATCTTAACGATTCCCGCTCACAGCGTATCCTGTGGCTTCTGGAAGAACTCGGCGTAGATTATCAGCTCGAAAAATATCAGCGTGATGCCAAAACCAATCTGGCCCCGGCAGCACTCAAAGCCGTTCATCCGCTTGGCAGGTCGCCGGTGCTGACGACCGACAACGGCGCCATCGCAGAATCCGGCGCCATTGTTGAGTATCTGATTACCCATTATGCAAAAGACAGCTTCACCACGCCCACATCACCAGAAGACCATCAGCAATATTTGTTCTGGATGCATTTTGCCGAAGGGTCACTGATGCCGCCAATGGTGGCGCGGCTGGTACTGGAAAAGGCCCGCGAAAAAGCATCAAAGCCTCTTTTCATTAAACCTATCACGCACAGACTGATTGATGGGATCCTGGATGCGTACTATGGCCCTAACCTTGAACGCAGCCTGCGCTACGTTGAAGCGTACCTCGCAGAACATGAATGGTTTGCCGGTAACGGCCCCACCGGTGCGGATGTGCAAATGATTTTCCCACTGGAATCACTGGTGGCGCGTGGGCGGGGAGATACCTTCAGCGCGATTAAGGGCTACGTGTCACGCATCCACGCAAGACCAGCCTACCAGCGCGCGCTTGAGAAAGCCGGCGATTACAGTTACGCGTGATCACACCGGAATGTCGGTGCGATTCACGTAATCATCAATCAGCTGCATAAACGGCTCGCCGTAGCGGGCCAGTTTAGTCTGGCCGACACCGCTGACATCCAACATGGCGGCGGTGTCGGTGGGCAGACGGGATGCCATGTCTACAAGGGTAGCGTCGCTGAATACCACATAAGGCGGCACGCCGTTTTCTTCTGCCAGCACCTTACGCAAATGTTTAAGACGCACAAACAACGTTTTGTCGTAGTTTGCCGGCGCCTGCTTGCCTTTGCGGGTGGGTTTAAATTCAAGTCTGGGCACTGCCAGCGAGAGCGCGGTTTCCCCTTTGAGGACGGGGCGCGCGGCTTCGGTCAGGCGCAGTGCTGCATTCGCGGTAATGTCTACCCGAATCAGTCCCTTGTGGATAAGCTGATTGATAATGTTGTGCCAGTAGCTGTCGGTTTTGTCTTTACCTATGCCGTAAGTCGACAGTTCATGATGTCCGGCCTCCTGCAGCCGGCGTAACTGTTTGCCACGCAGCACGTCAATTACATACTGTGTCCCGGCCTGTTGTTCCAGACGGAGTATGCAGGACAACACCATCTGGGCGGTGGTCAGTCCGTCCACCATTTTCGGTGGATCCAGACAAATATCGCAGTTGCCACACGCGCTGTCGCTGAACTGGGAAAAATAGTTTAGTAGTACCTGGCGGCGGCAGGTCTGGGCTTCGGCAAAGGCTTCCATGGCCGCAAACTTTTGCAGCTCAACCTGGTTGCGCGCTTCCACGTCACCCTGTTCAATCCATTGCCTGACGCGGGCAGCATCTTTTTCGTCAAACAGCAGTAAGGCCTCGGCGTCGAGACCATCGCGCCCGGCACGCCCGGTTTCCTGGTAATAGGATTCGACGCTGCGCGGCACATCATGATGCACCACAAAGCGGACATTGGACTTGTTGATACCCATGCCAAATGCCACGGTAGCCACCACCACGTCGACTTTGTCATTGAGGAACTGACGCTGGACAAACTCGCGTTCATCGCTGTCCTTACCGGCATGATACGCTGCGCAGCGTATGCCCTGGCGATAGAGTCGTGCACTCAGGTCATCCACTTTCGCGCGGCTGTTACAATAGATAATGCCACTGCCGTCCTGTTGCTTTACGTATTCCACAATCTGGTCAAACGCTTTGTATTTTGACATTACCCGATAGCGGATATTGGGGCGGTCGAAACTGCCCTTGTAGATGAGCGGATCCTGTAGCTGTAACTGAACAAGGATGTCACTTTGCGTGGCGGTATCGGCGGTTGCCGTAAGACCAATGACCGGGATCGCAGGAAAGTCGGCTTTCAGCCGGCCCAGCATGCGGTATTCCTGACGAAAATCATGGCCCCAGTGCGACACACAGTGCGCCTCATCAATGGCAAACAGGGCAATGTCGCATTGCTGCAGGGTTTGCAGGAAGCTGAACTGAAGCAGGCGCTCAGGCGATACATACAGTAAATCAAGCTGGCCGGAGCGCAGGGCATCCAGTGTGCGGGCCTGGTCGTCGGCTTCCATACTCGAATTCAGGTAGGCGGCACGAATACCCAGGGCGTGCAGTTGTTCGACCTGATCCTGCATCAGCGAGATCAGGGGCGATACCACAATGCCGGTACCGTCGCGGATCAGCGCAGGGATTTGGTAGCACAGCGATTTGCCGCCGCCGGTTGGCAACAGCACCAGCGCATCGCGACCTTCGCAGACACCATTGATGACGGCTTCCTGACCGTCACGGAAGGTTTTATAACCAAACACATCAGACAGCACAGACAGCGGTGTCCTTGCTGAGGAAGTAGCGTCGGGCGCGGCAGTGGGAGAAACCGTTGAAATCGTCATCGTGGGGATTTTACGTAATTTTTGCCTGCGCTTCACGGGGTGAGGTGTAAAACTGGGCTAAAAAACAGGAAATAACTGAGTCTGCGGGGAAAAAACCGACGATCCGGTTTGTCACCATGTGCATTATGCTGGGATAATGACACGCATTACCGCGCAATTACTGGGGGACGTATGGCCGAGCCACTACCGGATCTTATCGAAGAATTTGTCTCTGAAAGTCAGATGGACGATCCTGCCGCTATTGTTACTGCGCTGGCCGGTCAGGATGACGTGTACGTTGCTACCCTGCTGGAATCGTTGCCGGTTGAACGTCGTCTGGCGGTATGGGAAGGGATCCCCCGTGACCGCAAGCTTGATTTGCTGGTGGAAATGCGGAGTGATCCGCGTGAAATCCTGATTGATAACACCGGTGATCATGAATGGGCTGCGATTTTTTCAGATATTGAAGCGGAAGACCTGCTTGAGCTGCTCGACTCGCTGCCTAATCGTCTGGTTGACCTCGCCTATGCCGAGCTGGACGCACAGCAGCAGGATTACTTCCGTGAGGCGACCGCGTTCAATGATGACCAGGTCGGGCACTGGCTGAGTCATGAGTTACTGGTCTTGCCGCTAAACGCAAAAGTGCGCGAGGGACTGCGCCTGATTCGCCGTAAAGTACCGCAGCACTGCGATACTATCTTTCTGGTGAACCGGTCAGGACAATTTTCTGCCGCGGTCAGACTGACCCGCCTGTTCAGTGCACCGGAACACCTGCCGCTGGTTGAATTAACGGAAGAAAATGTCGGTGTGCTGCGTGGTACGGATGACTCCACATCGGCGTCACTGCAGGTGCAGCGCTCCGGGTTGTCTTCATTACCGGTAGTGGATGACAGTAACAAGCTGATAGGCCGTCTGGATATTACCTCGGCGAGCGAACTGATTAATGAAAACTATGAGCGCCAGGTCATGGCGTCGGCCGGTATGGACGAGGACGAAGACTTGTTCTCGCCAGTGGCGAAAAGTGCACGTAATCGTGCCGTCTGGCTCGGCATTAATCTGTTAACGGCGTTTCTGGCGTCGTGGTTTATCGGGCTGTTTGAAGCGACGCTGCAGCAGGTTGTTGCGCTGGCGGTTCTGATGCCGGTGGTTGCCAGTATGGGCGGAATCGCCGGCAGCCAGACACTGACCCTGATTGTACGCGGTCTGGCGCTCGGTCAGGTCACCAGTGCGAACTTTCGGGCGCTGATGGTAAAAGAGCTGAAAGTCGGCGGCGTGAACGGACTAATCTGGGCACTGGTTATTGGCATTGTGGCGTATTTCTGGTTCACCGACGCGTTGTTGGGACTGGTGATTTGCCTTGCCATTCTGGTCAACATCGTGGCAGCTGCCTTTGCCGGGGTTTTCCTGCCCGTGATCCTCGACAAACTGAAAATTGACCCGGCGCTGTCCGGCTCCGTGATCCTGACAACGGTCACAGACGTTGTGGGATTTGTCGCTTTTCTGGGGCTTGGCACCCTGTTTTTATTGTAGACTTACGCGCTTTTCCGGCACGGCGCGTGCCGGCAGGCGCTGACCTTACTGACTGTTTACAGGAGCACCGAGTCCTTGAGCGAGACAACCCAGAATAATGCCGCCAGAGTGGGCGTAATTTGTGCTATTGCTGCCTACACCATGTGGGGATTTGCGCCTATGTATTTCAAGCAGCTTGCGGTGATGCCGGCGGCTGAAATACTGGTGCATCGTATTGTCTGGTCGGCCCTCATTCTTGTTGTGCTGATTGCGGTGATGGGGCAAAAACACAAGGTTGTGGCTGCCGTAAAATCCGCTAAGGTCATGAAAACCTTATTTTTTGCAGGTATCTTACTGGCCGCCAACTGGCTTTTGTTCATCTGGGCCATTAACACCGATCATCTGCTTGATGCCAGTTTGGGTTACTACATCAACCCGCTGCTCAATGTGTTTCTTGGACGCTTGTTTTTAGGTGAACGGCTCAGACCGTTGCAGCGAATGGCGGTAGGCCTGGCCATTATCGGTGTCGCGGTACTGGTGTTTTCCTATGGTTACCTGCCGTGGATTGCGCTGGTGCTGGCTGGCAGCTTCAGCGTATACGGTCTGCTGCGTAAGCAGGTGGCGGTTGACTCCATGCCCGGTCTGTTTATTGAAACCCTGATGATGCTGCCGGCCGCGCTGGCTTACTGGTGGTGCTTTGGTTCGGTCCACAGCAATATGCTGACTAACCCGGTGACGCTGAACCTGTTGCTGGTCGCGGCTGGTGTTGTGACAACGGCACCGCTGCTCTGCTTCACCGCTGCCGCCCGGCGTATCATGTATTCGACCCTTGGCTTCTTCCAGTATATCGGGCCATCCATCATGTTTTTGCTGGCCGTATTTCTGTATGGCGAACCTCTCGAGGAAGCGCGCCTGATGACCTTTGGCTTTGTCTGGACCGCACTGGTATTGTTCAGCCTGGATTCACTGCGTGATTACCATCGCCAGCGACGTCTGCGTAAGCAGATGGTGTAGGGTTACTTCAGAGTGAGTGGCTCGCCGCAGCATATCTGATTACGTCCGCGGTGCTTAGCCTCATACAAATGCAGATCGGCGTCTTTCAGCAGGTCCTCAATTTTCTGCGAGGGCGTAAAACTGACGCCGATGGACGTGGTGACCGGGATCTGCTGTTTGCGGTATTTTACCGGGGTTTTCTCCACTTTCTGGCGGAACGCTTCTAACCGCTGCATCACCACGTCACGCGGGATATTCGGGAAGTAGAGACAAAATTCCTCACCGCCAAAGCGTGCGAAAATCACATCCGCAAACTGCGACTTAATGTGTCGGGCAATGGCTTTCAGTACCGCATCACCGGCGTCATGACCATGGGTATCGTTGATCTGTTTGAAAAAGTCGAGATCAAGCAGCGCCAGGGCGTGGGTTGCAGGCAGCGTCTGATAGCCGAGGTTAACCGAGTAGAAAAAGTGACGCCGGTTGGGCAGACCGGTCAGGTAGTCGGTGTTAGCGGCGCGACGTATGGCCTCGACACTTTCCATGTATTCCACGTTCTGCATAATGCGACACAGCGCCTCTTCCACACAGTAGGGCGCGCGTAAAAAGTCATTAGCGCCACTCTTGATGAAATGCGCCGACATCAGCGAACTGTTGTTATCGGCAATGCCAATAATACCTAACTGCTCTTTAGAAAAGGCCTTGCGAAGTGAAGCGACAAACTGGCTGCCGGAGGTGTCGGGCAACTGGCTTGATGTGATGACCAGTCTGACATGGGGGTGGTCTGCCAGCACAGCCAGGGCGTCTTTGGCGTTGCTTGCCTCATAAACCACGAAGTTATGACGCAGTAACAGTGACGACATCTCTGCGCGCTGACTGCGATTGGCCGATACCACCATCACGCCGGTATGTTTATTTTTTTGCAGACGGTGCAGTAACCGGAACAGGTAGTCGTAGTTCTGGGCATTTTCTTTTGGCACGTAGTCGATGACCGGGCGTGACAGCACCGCGCTGCGGGTGTCCGGGCGGATGTCATCGGTGACCGCAATCGTGGGCAGAAAGGCGTTGATGGTAAAGTCGATGGCCTCGCCGTGTGGCGCATCGGGTAGCGCGTAAGTCACAATGGCACACAGAAATGATTCTGGCAGGGCATGCTCAAACAACTGTCTGGCCTGGGTCAGTGAGTCAGCGCCTACCGGTGTCAGACCGGCTTTATGCACCAGGCGCGAAACCCGTCTCAGGCTGGCTTCACTGCTTTCGATAACCAGAACATGCTCTTGCAAGGTGCCAGACCCCTTAATGTTAGTGTGTCCTACGTGTGTTATTACCGCTTACGCATGCTCCAGTTTTGCGTAAGCCAGAACCAGCCATTTACTGCCAAATTCATCAAAGTTGACCTGCACGCGTGCGTGGTCACCAGACCCTTCATAGTTGAGCACGATGCCTTCACCGAACTTACGGTGGACAACCCGCTGCCCAAGCTGAAACCCGCTGTCCTCAAACGCTTCATGTGAAGCCTGGCGGCTGAAACGGTTGTGCACCGGACGCGACACCGTAGCATTCAGGCGAACCTCTTCAACATACTCAGACGGAATTTCCCGAATAAACCGTGATGCCGTATGGTACTTATCCTGACCATAAACCCGTCTGCTTTCAGCATAGGTCATAATCAGCTTTTCCATCGCACGTGTCATACCAACGTAGCAAAGACGTCGCTCTTCTTCCATGCGACCAGGCTCATCATTGGTCATGGGGTTCGGGAACATACCTTCCTCAACGCCTGCCATGATCACCAGCGGGAATTCCAGACCCTTGGCAGTATGAATGGTCATCATTTGCACCGCATCCTGATCGGAGTCAGCCTGGGTTTCGCCGGCCTCCAGCGACGCATGAGCCAGAAATGCTGCCAGCGGCGTCATTTCATCGGCTTCCTCAGGCACAATGAACTGCTTACAGGCGGTGACCAGTTCTTCCAGGTTTTCCAGACGGGCCTGTGCTTTCTCACCGCGTTCTGCCTGATACATAGCGTACAGTCCCGATTCCCTGATGGTGATATCGGCCTGACTGTCTAAAGGTTGATCGACAATTTTCTCTTTCAGTTCGGTGATCAGCAGGCAAAAACTTTTGATGGCATTCAGGGCGCGGCCTTTCAGGGCACCTTCGCTGATCAGCAGTTGCGCGGCCTGCCACATAGAACAGTTATGCGCGCGGGCGGTCTGGCGAATCTCAGATAATGTTTTTTCGCCAATACCGCGGCTGGGGGTATTTACCACACGCTCAAACGCGGCATCATCATGCGGATGATTGACCATACGCAGATAGCCCAGCGCGTCTTTGATTTCCTGACGTTCGAAGAACCGCAGACCACCATAGATGCGATAGGCCAGCCCTTCATGCAGGAGGGCCTCTTCCAGTACCCGTGACTGCGCGTTGTTTCGGTACAAAATGGCGGTGTCAGCCAGAGCATTACCTTTATTCATCCATGATTTGATTTGTGACACGATAAACCGTGCCTCATCGAGCTCGTTAAACCCCGCATATACCGAAATCGGCTCACCCTGACTTCCCTCAGTCCACAACTCTTTGCCCAGCCGGCCATGGTTATTGTCAATAACCGCATTGGCGGCGTTCAGGATGGTGGCCGTGGAGCGGTAATTCTGTTCCAGTCGGATGGTGGTGGTGTCACCGAAGTCTTTAAGAAAATGATGAATATTGTCGACGTTCGCACCACGCCAGCCATAGATAGACTGGTCATCGTCACCGACAATCATGATGGAGTTGTCGTTACCGGCACACAGCATGCGCAGCCAGGCGTACTGAATGTTATTGGTGTCCTGAAATTCGTCAACCAGCACCGCACGGAAGCGACGCTGATAGTGGCTGAGCACCTCCGGGTTTTTCGCCCAGAGCTCGTGGGCACGCAACAGCAGTTCGGCGAAGTCGACCAGCCCGGAACGATCGCAGGCGTCCTGGTAAGCGGCATAGATTTCACGCATTTTTTGTTGCGTGGCGTCACCGTGGGTTTCAATGTGCTGTGGGCGCAGGCCCTCGTCTTTGTTACCGTTGATGTACCACTGACACTGGCGGGGTGGCCAGTGCTTCTCATCCAGGTTCATGGCTTTCAGGATGCGACGGATAAGCCGGTACTGGTCGTCCGAATCGAGGATCTGGAAATTTTCCGGCAGGCCGGCTTCTTCGTGATGGGCACGCAGCAGACGGTGCGCCAGCCCATGAAAGGTGCCAATCCACATGGTGTGCAGGCCGCGACCCATGAGTGACTCAATACGGCCGCGCATCTCGCGTGCGGCTTTGTTGGTGAAGGTTACCGCCAGAATAGAAAACGGCGCGATGTTGTCGACTTCCATCAGCCATGCGATGCGATGCACCAGTACGCGGGTTTTGCCACTGCCTGCACCGGCCAGTACCAGCATATTTGACTGTGGCGCGGCTACCGCCTCACGTTGTCTGTCGTTAAGGTCGTCAAGCAGTCGCGATACATCCATAACACCATTACCTGTCGTTGATTCTTTAAAAGGCTCTATTATGCCAGTTGGCTGTGCATTTATACAGGGTTGGCATGGTTTCTGCGGGCTTTTTATCGCAGGCAGGCGATAACAAATGCCCTGCCGGGTAAACCTGATAACGTTTGCGACAGTATCAAGACCACGCACGTTCAGCGGGACGCAAGCATCAGCATTCCCACCCGCAACATGTTACACTGCGCCACAGGCGTAAAGGGCCGGCGTTATCCGCCATCACGTTTTCTATTCACAACCCTGACAGGACAATCATGATGCATGCCGTTTCTCCCACTATCGACTTCTGGCAGTCGCTGAAAAGCGAAGCTCAGTCTGTAGCACACAATGAACCGCTGTTGGCCAGTTTTATCCATGCCTGCATTCTGACCCACCATAATTTTGAATCCAGCCTGAGCTTTATTCTGTCAAACAAGCTGGCTGACGATGTAATGCCGGCACTCGCCATTCGTGAAGTCTTCGACGAGGCCTATTTGCTTGAGCCGTCAATCAGTGAATCCGCTGTTGCCGATATTGAGGCGGTGTACGCGCGCGATGCGGCGGTTAATGAGTATCTGACGCCGCTGCTCTATTTCAAAGGGTTTCATGCCATTCAGGTGCACCGGATGGCGCATTATTTGTGGAATAAGGGGCGTCATCAGCTGGCCCTGTTCCTGCAAAGCCGGAATTCAGAAATGTTTGGTGTCGATATTCATCCGGCAGCAAAAATTGGTAAGGGCGTGATGTTTGACCATGCTACCGGCATTGTGGTGGGCGAAACCGCCGTGGTCGAAGATAACGTGTCTATTCTGCAAAGTGTTACGCTGGGCGGAACCGGTAATGAGTCTGGCGACCGTCATCCGAAGGTTCGTCAGGGGGTGCTGGTAGGCGCAGGGGCCAAGATTCTTGGCAATATCGAAATTGGCGAGGGCTCTAAAGTGGGCGCCGGTAGTGTGGTGCTGAATGATGTCCCTGCACACGTTACGGTGGTGGGTGTACCTGCCAAGGTAGTGGGGCGTCCCTGTTGTCAGCGTCCGTGTGACTCGATGAAACAGAACTTCCTGGAAGACAACACCCCTTACTCGGCTAAATAAGCCAGGTCAGTTCTTCTAATGCATCGAGCGCGAGGTGAGGCAGCTCTCGTGCCGGTTCGCGTGACAAGTTCATGGTGCGGTTACAGGCATACCAGGCAGACTGGTAACCAGCCTGCATTGCGCCATGGATATCTTTAATAAGATTATCACCAACATGCAGAATGCTCCCGGGTGCGCGCCCGGCCAGCGCGGCCGCTTCGTCAAACATCGCCCGGTGGGGTTTCATCGGACGCGCCAGACTGGCATGCAGGATATGGGTGAAGTAGGGCGCAATGCCAATTTGCCGGGCATTAACATTCCCGTTGGTGATGCCTATCAGCGGTATGGACGAGGACAATGCCGACAGCGTCTGGTGAACCTCGTTGCTGACCTGAAAATCACTGCGGGCATGATAAAACACCTCAAAGCACTCGCGCGCCGCGCGATGCAGCAAATCCCCGCTGATATCGTCTTTCAGCGCCACGCGCAGCGACCGCAGACGCAGTTCGCCCATGTCTGACGCCAGCGCCGGGGTTTCAGCAATCAGGGTGCGTTTGATATCACGCCATTGCTTAAGGGTGAGTTGTGCGGCCGCGGGGTAGTGTTGCTCGAGATGGGCTTTGAGCACCTGATCGGCATGGCGAATAATAGGTTCATTGTTGTACAGGGTGTCATCCAGATCGAACGTCATGGCCCGTACGGGCTTTATCGGGCGATAAAAACGCATGCCTACCTCTGATTATGATTTCTTCTTTTTCGCCCTGGGATGGGCGGCGTCATACACCTTTGCAAGATGCTGAAAGTCCAGGTGCGTGTAGACCTGTGTGGTGGACAGATTGGCGTGCCCCAGCAATTCCTGAACGGCGCGCAAATCGCCACTGGACTCTAGTACGTGCGTAGCGAAGGAATGGCGCAGTTTATGCGGACTGACTTTCTGCTGGGGTAAATGCGCTGCGGCCATCTGATCAAGCCGGTTGGCGACCTGTCGGTTGGAGATACGGGTTTTCCTTTTGCTGACAAACACCGCGGGCTCGTAAGGTGAGGCGTAGTGCGCCCTGACTTTCAGCCAGTCCTGCAGTGCCTGCCAGGCTTTTCTGCCCATTGGCAGAATACGCTGTTTGCTGCCCTTACCCATCACCCGCAGAGTGCCGTCACGCTGCACGTCACTTAAGTTCAGTCCGGTCAGCTCACTCAGGCGCAGGCCACAGCCATACATCAGTTCAAACATGGCGGTATCTCTTAGCACAATGCCTTCGTCTGACTCAGCGTCGTTAAGCAGTTGCTGCATATCATCCACCGACAACTGCTTTGGCAGCGGTTTGCCCTGTTTGGGCGCACGTACTCCTTCCACCGGGTTGCTGGTGGTCTCGCCACGGGCAATCAGAAACTTGTACAGGGTACGCATGGCAGACAACCGCAGGGCAATCGAGCGTGCGCTGAGGCCGCTTTGTCTGGCTGAAGCCATGACCCGCTTCACATCGTTGGGGGTCACTGACAGCCAGTCATCCAGCGCCAGCAGAGCGGCGACGTCGGTAAGCTGGCGGCGATAGTTATTGATGGTGTGGTCAGAGAGGCCCCTCTCTACCTGCAGGTGCAGCAGGAAGCTGTCGAGCCATTGCTGGCATTTTTCTGCTAAGACAGGCGAGTCTGATGTGTCCACAATGGCGTTAGTAGCCCATCATCGGCGGCAGGATAATATTCAGTACCTGCTGCAGTTGTTTCAGCAACAGGGTATCCATGTCGGGGGTAAAGTGACTGGCGTTGTCGCTGCTGATAGCAAGGATCCCAAGATCTTTATCATCACCCAGCAGGATCAGGGCCACTGACTCAGCCGGCGCATCCTCGAACAGCACCTGACGTTCATGTTGTGATAAGCGGCCAAAGAAAAAGGTACTGTCGCGGAAACGCTTTTCGGTAAACAACCGCTTTTGCAGTTCAGAAACGGCGTGCGGGCCCTTGAAGCTTTTGATGATAGCAGACGACAGCGACAGGCGCTCCTGCAACACGTCTTCGAGGGTGTACTGCACCTCAGCAACACTTTTGCAGCGCAACAGCTGCACGTTCAGATCGGTGTAGACCCGGTAAATTTTTTCGTTCTGCTTGGCAATGCCAATCAGCTGATTAAGTTTAAAATTCAGGTGACGGAGTTTTTTACGCAACTGCTCGCTCTGGATCTGAACCAGAGAAATACTGCCCTGCGGGCCGTGAGGAACCTCAAGGATTTCAAGTAAATCAGGGTTGTCAGCAAGAAACGTCGGATTGGCCTGCAAAAACTGCCTGACCTCACGTACGCTGATGGTATTGTCGTCATCCACGGGTGCTAACGGCACGGTGGTTTGCCCTGATACTTCACTCATAAAGTTATTTGTCCGTCATAGATATGCTCGGCCGGCCCCGTCATTTTCAGTACGCTGTCCGGTCCGGGCCATCTTATCCTCAAGCTGCCGCCGGGTAAATCTACCCTGACATCCTGTCCTAATTTACCCTGAATCTGGCCGATTGCAACGGCCGCGCAGGCACCACTGCCACAGGCCAGCGTTTCTCCCGCGCCGCGCTCAAATACCCTCAGACGAATATGGGTGTCAGACAGGATCTGCATAAACCCGACATTCACGCCCTCGGGAAACCGTTCATGTCGCTCCAGCAGCGGGCCAATCTCTTCAACCGGGGCGCTGTCAACATTGTCCACTTCCATCACACAATGGGGGTTGCCCATGGAAACCGCACCGCAAAACAGCGTGTGGTCGTTAGCGCGAATGATGTACGTATTTTCCTGCTTGTTGGCTTTCAGGGGAATGGCGGCCGGTTCGAAATTTGGCTTGCCCATATTCACCGTAACCTGGCCGTCCTTTTCCAGATACAACACCATTTTACCGGCTTTGGTGCTGACTATAATCTTGTTGCGGTTAATCAGGCCTTTATGTTTGACGAAGCGCGCAAAACAGCGGGCGCCATTGCCACACTGAGACACTTCTGACCCGTCCGCATTGAAGATGCGGTAGTGAAAGTCCTGGTCCGGATCGTAGGGAGGCTCAACCATGAGTAACTGGTCAAAACCGACACCAAAATTACGATCTGCCAGCTGTTGTATCTTTTCTTTGGAGAAAAATACATTCTGGGTCACGTTATCAATGACCATGAAGTCATTGCCCAGACCATGCATTTTTGAAAACTGAACTTGCATCAACAGCGCATCTTATCGTTATCTGTAAGCTAGTTTACGTAACTTTATGCTCACCTTTCCAGAGATCTTTTTGTTTTTCTCGTTCCCGCACCAGGATTGCACGCTCACCGTCTACCATGACTTCGGCGGGCCGGCAGCGACTGTTGTAGTTTGATGCCATGGTAAATCCGTATGCACCGGCGCTGCGTACCGCCAGCAAGTCGCCGGGGGCAATTGTCAGTACCCGGTCCTTACCAAGAAAGTCACCGGTTTCGCAGACCGGCCCCACCACATCATAAACCTGAGACGATGCGTCGGAGGTGGCACTGACCTCAATAATTTTTTGCCAGGCCGAATAAAGAGCAGGACGCAACAGGTCGTTCATGGCCGCGTCAACAATCGCAAAATGCTTTTCCTCACCTTCTTTAATAAACTCGACCCTGGTGACAAGAATGCCCGCATTAGCAGCAATCGCCCGGCCGGGTTCCAGGATCAGTGTCAGGGATTCGCGCCCCTGCATACGTTCGGCCATCGCGGCAGCATAATCGCGAGGATGTGGCGGCGACTCTTCGTTGTAGGTCACACCCAGTCCGCCACCAACATCAAGGTGTGAAATCGTAATGCCTTTCGCGTGCAGGGCATCTACCAGGTCAAGCAGGCGATCCAGTGCATCCACAAATGGCGTGACGCTGGTCAGCTGTGAACCGATATGACAATCCATGCCGGTAACCCGTAAGTGGGGAAGACTGGCCGCCAGTTCATAGGTCGCAATCGCACGCTCCCACGGAATACCAAACTTGTTGGCTTTGAGGCCCGTCGAAATATACGGGTGCGTCTGCGCATCCACGTCAGGGTTAATGCGCAGGGAAATTGGCGCTGGCTTTCCCACCTCTTCGGCAACGGCGTTGATGCGGTGCAGCTCGGCTTCAGATTCCACGTTAAAACACAGAATGTCGGATTCCAGCGCAAAACGAATTTCTTCGGGGGTTTTGGCAACCCCGGAGAACACCACTTTTCTTGGGTCGCCGCCTGCCTCAATGACGCGCGCCAGTTCGCCGCCGGAGACGATATCAAATCCCGAGCCCAGTTTAGCCAGTACGCTCAGTACGCCAATGTTAGAATTCGCTTTTACCGCGTAACAGATGAGATGTGGGTGCTCACCAACCGCATCATCAAAGGCATGCCAGTGACGGGTCAGTGTGGCACGCGAATACACATAAAGTGGGGTGTCATATTGCGCCGCGAGGTCGCTGACGGCACAGTCTTCGGCAAACAGGTCGCCGTGACGGTATTCAAAGTGGTCCATTATTGTTGCTCATTTGCCGGCGTGGAGGGGACGGGATCAGCCCCGGAAGACGTGGCCTGATTGTCAGGTGCCTCTTCAGGCAGATACAACGCGCCGCGATAGCCGCACGCAGTGGTCAGCAGTGTCAGAACAATAAGCAAAATACGTCGATTAAACACAATGTCCCCGCAGGAGATCCCCAAATGCCGCTATCATGGCATTGCCATCTCAAATTGCAAGAGACATTAGTTTTTCGCGGGTTTGCGAACCAAACTTTACCTGTTTCCAGAGTGCGTCGCACAGGGGTTGGGTGTTGCGCCAGTCACCCTGGATCAGCCAGTCAATCAGTACATCAGGCTGACGCGGAAACTCAACCGCTTCGGTCTGGCCGGTAGCCAGCCATTCTTCCACCGTGTCGGTATCCAGAACGAACAGCGTCTGACACAGCCCCAGTTTATCCAGCGTCATTACATTCGACAGTTGCTCGAACTGACCAAGCAGCGGTTTAATAAGCAGTTTTTTACCCAGTTGCAGCGCCTCGCTGGACAGTTCAAAGCCCGCATTGGCGATCACGCCACTGCAATGCTGCAACGCATGGTGAAAGGCCGCTTTGGCAGTCGGCTGCCACTGAATATGGCCGGTGCTATGGGCAACGCTGACGTCGGGATGGAAGCAGATAAAATGCTGATCGCTTAAGGGCTCCAGCATCAGCCTGATCTCACTGGTATCTTCAAACGGCAGGTAAACCAGCACATGCCGGTTCTCGCAGTGTGGCGTGGGAGTATCCTCAATAAACGGCGGCACAATGGGCTGGTTAAAGTGATACCAGTGCACGCCAAGCTTAATGTCGGTAGGGGCGAAAAACCGCATGATAAGTTTATCGGTCAGGGTTTCACCGGCACGCGGGACATTGTACGTAAACGCAGCCTGGTGACTGATAGAAATTGATGGCAGGCCGGCACGCTTTGCCGCCCAGGCGGTGAGAGGTTCAAAATCATTGATCAGCAGGTCATAGGATGAGACATCAAAGGCCCTGACATCGCGGATAAACTGACCAGCTTTCGCCTGACGCAGCGTTTTGATGCGGTCAACCCGGCCATGACTGGTAACAAAACTCAGTCCGGTATAGGTGCGATAGCGACCAAACACGTCCATGTCGAAATATTTGTCGGCAGGACGGCCGGAAAAAACAAAATCCACATCCACATCGTCGCGCTTTGCAAACGCTTCTGCCATTACCCTGGCACGGGTGATGTGACCATTCCCTGTACCCTGAACGCCATACAGTATCTTCATGTTATCCCAGTAATGTAATGCTAAGTGAAGAAATCGTGAGTCCCAGTGCCATGCCTGCGATGACATCTGTGGGGTAATGCACCCCAAGCAGTATGCGCGACAGACCGATCAGTGCTGCCCAGCTGTAGGCCACCACAGCAAAGGGCGGGTAATAGTGCGCCACCATGTCGGCCATCAGGCAGGCAGCAGCAGTGTGGCCTGAAGGCAGCGAGAATTTGTCCGACGGCGTTACATGCGCTTTAAGGTGGGCAATAAAGTCGCAGGGGCGAGGACGACGAAACCATTTTTTGAGCGCAACATACAGGGGCAGTTCCAGTGCGTAGGCCATCAGGGCGGTATACAAAAACAATTCACCGTGCTGTGGTTCAAATGCCCAGAGCAACACGCCAATCAGGAAGTACAGGTAGCCGTCGCCGGTCTTTGACAACCAAATCACGGCCCGGCAGTCGCGTTCACGGGTCAGCCCGTACAGCCGGTGAAACAACTCTGTATCGTAGTCGGTCAAGGACTTCATGGCGTACCCTCACCTGGTTAGATTGTGAGCAGAATAGGTAAGCACTGTGATCGGTTCGTGACAGAAAAAAGAAAGGTTTGTGACAATCGCCAGCGGGCTGGGTTTGCCGGCTGACAGTGACTTATCGCAGCGGCAGGATTTAACCGTTTGCATTCAGTCAATTAATGCTATGCTAAGAAACAGCTACCGGCACACGCCGGCACGTCAACACACACTTACCAATAAGGCATGACAATGGATTACAACACTTCTGAATTATGCGACTTGTTTGCAGACAGCGTTGATGTCGTGGACCCCATTTTTGACAGTTATGGCGGTCGATATTCGTTTGGCGGTGAAATTACCACGGTCAAATGTTTCGAAGACCGTGGGCTGATTGACCGTGTGCTGGCGCAGCCTGGCGAAGGTAAGGTGCTGCTGATTGACGGCGGCGGTTCAACCCGCCGTGCGCTGATCGACGCGTCATCCGCGCAAATGGCTATCGACAACGACTGGGAAGGGATTGTCTGTTATGGCAGTGTGCGTGAAGTCGACGCGCTGGCCGACATGGATATCGGTATTCTGGCAGTGGCCTCTATTCCGGTAAATGCAGAAAGCGAAAGTATCGGCGATGTGGATGTGCCGGTGAATTTCGGTGGCGTGACTTTTCTGCCTGAAGATCACCTGTATGCCGACAGTACCGGCGTGATCCTGTCTCCTGAACCGCTGGATTTGGATTAACCAAACCCACCGAATAACAAATTTGAGCAAGTGTGTTTTCAGGCAGTTAAGAAAACACACTTGTTATCATGTTTTTTCCGACCCATTCAGGGCGCGTTGCGGGCGCTGACTAATTCAGCCTTAATCGCGCTTGTTCGCTTCCTCGAACACCTCATTCAGGTACAGTGCCATACGAATGCCGGCCATCTGCAGGCGTTCAGTAGCAGCAGGCAGATAGTTGTAGAGATAATCGTACGCCATATTGTTGGCATCCTGCGGGTACAGGGTGTCACGCAGCACCGTGCTTTCTGTAATCCAGGTTTCCGGGTCGGTACTGTTCCATGCTCTGATATCGTCGGCACTGATTTTTTGCGTCAGCCACTGTGTCCATTCGGTGTAGGACAGGTCTCGCTGTTCCAGCATTTGCGTGTCCCAGACCCGATGCAGGTTGGAGTCCTGCCAGAAAAAACGCACTTTTACATCGTTACCGCCACGGTCTGTGCCGTTACCGGCGTGCAGCGGCTGGTGCAGGTCGCCAATGATATGGACCACAAAACGCAGTGCCAGGCGCTGTTCTTCCAGCGTTGCGTTGTTGTCTTTCAGTGTTGCAGTAAACCGGGTGAGGGCGCTGACGGCATCGCCTTTTTCCGGCGCGCCAACCTCGTGATAGTGCTTGCCTTCCGGCACCGTCACGTAGTGCCACGGATTCGCGGTGCGTTGCCAGAATTCACTGGGGTCAGAGCGCATTTCATCGGCATAGGTCGACGCCTCTGCCAGAGAGCTGTCGGGCAGCAGCTCCATCAGCGCTGCGCGTGCCAGCGGACTTAAATACTGATCGGCAATAGCGCCGGTTACACGGTGGCCGGTTTGTCCCCAGGCCGCGGCACTCTGGCTGTAACCCAGGCTGACGCTCAGTCCCAGGGTGACGGCCGCCAGTTTCTTTGCAAACGCTTTTGCAGTGGCGTTCATTCGTTTTCCTCTGAATGTTTGGATGTGTCATAACCCCAGCGGGCAACCAGTGACTGGTCGACGCCGAGATGATCAAGAATGCGGGCTACCACAAAATCTACCAGATCCTGGATGCTGACCGGGTTGTGATAATACCCCGGCGCGGCAGGCATAATGGTGACGCCCATGCGCGACAGACTCAGCATGTTCTCAAGATGTATGGTAGACAGTGGCATCTCGCGGGGAACCAGAATTAACTGTCCGCGCTCTTTAATAACCACGTCGGCTGCGCGCTCAATCAGGTTGTCACTGGCACCAACGGCAACCGCCGACAGTGTGCCGGTTGAACACGGACAAATGACCATTTGTCTGGGCGCCGCCGAGCCGGAGGCAACCGGCGAAAACCATTCCTCTTTACCAAAGACACGGATCTGGTCGGGCTTAGCCTGACAATGTGCGCTGAAGAAGGCTGACGCCTCATCCGGGCGGGACGGAACCTTGAGATTTTCTTCGGTAGCAAATACCACGCGCGCGGCGGACGACATCAGTACGTAAACCTGATAATCGGCCTTTACCAGCGCTTTTAACAAGGTCATGGCGTAGGGCGCACCGGAAGCGCCGGTGATGGCCAGTGTAATGCGTTTATCCTGTTTCATGGGTAACCCCTTTGAGTGCGTTCAGCAGGCGGTTGTGAATGCCTTCAAACCCGCCATTACTCATTACCAGTATGTGATCGCCGGGTTGTGCGATCTCTGCAACATCGCGGACAAGCGCCTCAACGTTCTGCTGACAGGTAACCGGTACCACAGAAGCAGTGGCGGCGTCGCTGAGTGACCAGTCCATACCTGCCGGTTCATACACAAACACGTGATCAGCCGCCTGCCAGGATGCAGCCAGGGTATCTTTGTGTACCCCCATCTTCATGGTATTCGAGCGTGGTTCCAGTACGGCGATAATCCGGCTGTTGCCCACTTTTGCCCGCAAACCCGCAAGCGTAGTGGCAATAGCGGTGGGATGGTGGGCAAAGTCGTCGTACAGTGTGATGCCGTTGACGGTGCCTTTTACTTCCATGCGGCGCTTCACATTTTTAAACCCGGCCAGCGCGGCAATCGCGTCAGGCAGAGTGACCCCAGCGTGATGGGCAGCCGCAATTGCCATGATGGCATTGTTAACGTTGTGGTCGCCACTCAGATCCCAGCGCACGGTACCGGCCAGTTCACCGTTAAACCATACTTCAAACGCGCTGCCGTCCGGATTGACCGGGACAACCCGCCAGGCCTCGCCCAATTTTTGTTGCGCAGACCAGCAGCCGCGGGCCAGTGTATCCTCCACCGACGTTTCACCTGCATGGGACAAGATCAGCCCGGTCGACGGCACCGTTCTTACCAGGTGATGGAACTGGGTCTGGATGGCGGCTAAATCAGCAAAAATGTCAGCGTGATCAAATTCCAGGTTGTTGATGATCAGCGTGTCGGGGCGATAGTGCACGAACTTGGAGCGTTTATCGAAAAATGCGCAGTCGTATTCATCGGCCTCAATCACAAAAAACATGCTGTCACCGGTACGCGCTGAAATGCCAAAGTTTTCAGGCACCCCGCCAATCAGAAAGCCCGGGTTAAGGCCTGCGTGCTCCAGGATCCAGGCCAGCATTGACGACGTGGTGGTTTTACCATGGGTACCGGCTGCCGCCAGCACCCAGCGATCTTTGAGCAGATTATCCTGCAGCCATTGAGGGCCGCTGGTATAAGGCAATTTGCGGGACAACACGTATTCTACCGCCGGGTTGCCGCGTGAAAGCGCATTGCCGATAACCACGATGTCAGGTTCAGGTGAAAACTGCGCCAGATCATCCAGCTGACTCAGGGTAATGCCCAGAGCTTCCAGCTGCGTGCTCATGGGAGGATAAACATTGGCATCAGACCCGGTTACGGTGTGGCCAAGTGACTTGGCAATTGCCGCTATACCACCCATAAACGTACCGCAGATGCCAAGGATATGAACGTGCATGTGTTAACGCGTCAGTAAAGTGAAATTGAACAATTACTCTACCAGAACCGGTCCGATGTTCGAATAACTCATTTCACTTAACGTCGTTCATGGTTACAATTAACGCGATTAACAGCAAATCACTGCATTTAAAATAAAAACAGTCGCAAAATCAGAACAACAATAACAAGGCAATGGCGCTGCAATTTAGCCAGGCGGTTGCCACTTTTGTGACCAAACCCTACACAACTAAGGCGTAGCTTTAACATGAAACGATTAAACTCCCAGCTTCAACAGGATGGCGCACCGCTTGAACTTATTTTGCTGATCAGAACGCTGCTTGCGGGCTGTAAGGAAATCTCATTCCGTGTCAGTCAGGGTGCACTGGCCGGTGTTCTGGGCTCTACCCTGAGTGAAAACGTACAGGGTGAAACCCAGAAAAAGCTGGACGTGATCTCCAACCAGATCCTCAAAGATATCCTCAGTGAGTCGGGCTATGTAAAAGCCATATCGTCTGAGGAAGAAGACGATGTCGTTGCCTGTAACCCTGAAGGTAAGTACCTGGTGAGCTTTGATCCGCTCGACGGCTCGTCTAACACCGAAATCAACAGCCTGATTGGCACCATCTTTTCTATCGCCCACGCGCCGCAATGGATGGACGCGAACGATCCGTCTGCATTCCTGCAGCCTGGTACGCAGATGGTAGCAGCCGGCTATGTGCTGTATGGTCCGTCAACCATGCTGGCCCTGACCACCGGGCGGGGTACTCATATTTATACACTGGATAAAACCCACGGTGGTTTCCTGGTTACCCATCCGAATGTGCGCGTACCAGAGCAGACCGCAGAATTTGCTATCAATGCGTCGAATACCCGTCACTGGGAGCCGCCGGTACAGAACTACATTAACGACCTGCTGGCTGGTGAAGAGGGTCCACGGGGCAAAGACTTTAACATGCGCTGGGTGGCGGCAATGGTGGGCGATATTCATCGTGTGCTGTGCCGTGGCGGTATTTTCATGTACCCGTTCGATAAGCGTAACCCGTCTAAGCCGGGTAAGCTGCGCCTGCTGTACGAAGCTAACCCGATGGCATTTCTGATGGAACAGGCGGGTGGCCTTGCGGACACCGGTCACGGACGCATCCTGGAAGTGATGCCAACCGAAATTCATCAGCGTGTGCCTGTGCTGCTGGGCTCGAAAGAAGAAGTGGAAACGTGCCTGCAGTATTACCGTGAGCATGAAAAAAGCTGATAAAAACGGCCGACTTCAGTCGTAAGACGCTTTTATTTTGCGGTATGCACCGTATACTTAGCGCCACTGAAATTAACGCAAACCTGATAGGACAAGAATCATGAGCCTGAACGCAGTTCCAGCAGGAAAAAACCTGCCAGAAGAAGTGAACGTCATCATTGAAATCCCGGCACACTCTGATCCGGTAAAGTACGAAGTCGATAAAGACACCGGTGCGATGTTTGTAGACCGCTTCATGGCGACCTGCATGCACTACCCAACCAACTACGGTTACGTGCCAAACACGCTGTCTGAAGACGGTGATCCGGTTGATGTGCTGGTGGTAACACCGTTCCCGCTGCTGGCTGGTTCTGTGATTCGCTGCCGTCCGGTTGGCGTACTGAACATGACTGACGAGTCGGGTAAAGACGCAAAGGTACTGGCCGTACCGGTGGATAAACTGTCTACCATTTACCGCAGCGTTAAAGAAATTGAAGATGTGCCAGAACTGCTGCTGAAGCAAATTGAGCATTTCTTTGAGCACTACAAAGATCTTGAGCCTGGCAAGTGGGTGAAAGTAGACGGCTGGGCCGATGCTGCCGCTGCTAAAGCCGAAATTACTGCCAGCGTTGAGCGCTTCGAAAAAGGCGAATAAGCCAGATTGATTGACTCTAACGGCGGGGTGGGAAGGCAACAGTCTTTCCTCACTCGCCGTGAATCCATCCCTGGAGGCTCCGCTGCCGCATCCCTGCGGCAGAGGGTTCGGCAAGACTGCCGCCTTCCCGCCCCGCCTGAAAGTCGTCAGCCATAGTTGCTCATAAATCAAAGAGGCCTGTCATGTTATCCATGTTTAAAAAGATCGCATCGCTGTTTCTGACGCTGTTATTGGCGATGACGGCGAGTGCACAAGAACCCGCAGAAGTGTACTGGGAAGATCTGGTGCCGGAAGGGTTTAACGAGCTGGCGCCCAGCGACTTTGATCACAACAATAAAATGACCCAGCTACAGCCTAATGCACCAGTGGTTGAAAAGTACAATGGTCAGCGGGTAAAAATTCCCGGTTTCATTGTGCCGCTGGAAGGCACCGCGGACCGTACCACCGAGTTTCTGCTGGTGCCGTATTTTGGTGCCTGTATCCATGTGCCACCACCACCGTCGAACCAGATTGTGTACGTGAAATTTGAACAGGGCGTGTCGATAGCCAATTTGTCCGATGCCATCTGGGTTACCGGTGTACTGTCGACTGAAGGCTGGAGTGGTGATATCGCGTCGGTGGGATACCGACTGACCGGCGAAGCGGTAGCGCCGTTTTAATTGAAAATGTTTTGTTCTGCTTTAACGCCATAGCTGGCCATAATAAGACGTAACTTGCCGTTAATTTGCATTCGTAATATTTCCTGATCCAACGTAACGGCGAGGTTTTCAGCATTAGCAAGTGCAGGGGAAAATGCCGAGTAATCTTCAAACGCGTTTTTAGTAAACCCAGCGATAGCAATTCTGTTATCAAACTGATGTTTTTTAACTTCATACATTGCTGAGTATTCACCCTCGATAAATGCGTTTACCCTCCCACTTAAGAGCAATTGTAAGCCCCGATGCGTTGTAGCATCACCATGAATTATTCTTATTTTGGTGCTGTCATATTGGTTTATTGCGATATAGTCTACAAGATCCGCATCGACATAATGATAGCCCTTTACAACACCAAGTTGTAAGTCGGTCAGTGAACCTGGTCCCGTGTAACGCCAATCAAATGAGATTTTAGTCAGAAAAATAACGCGTTGAAGCACGGTCGGCTTGTCCGGATAAATCAGGTCTGGCGCATAGTCCTTGCCAACAACCACTATACCATCATACAGCCCACCTCTGACTAATTCGACGGCCCGCGCATAAGGCAAGAAATCAAACCGCAGCGTGTATGAAGGGGGAGGGAACGCTTCTCTTAATACCTCAATCATAAAGCCCTCTTTTCCGTTTTCCATTTCAGGAATACAGCTGAACGGGCAATAATCAATTGCGGCAAATTTCAGAGTCTGGGCAGGCAACAGTGGTGTAGTGACTGTAAAAACCACCCCCAGCACTACCAAGAACAACCATGTTCGCATAATGACCTCATTGGTGGATGCAAGGTAGAGTGGTTGTGGTGATACGTTATGTTAACCCAACAATACCCCTGATTAGGTTACCTGCTAAATGTGTTTGCGGGTATTAGCAATAAGTCTATAGTTTGCTTTCCTTCGGGTATCACTTAAAGATATGCGTGGTTAACTTATCATTACTTATGTTGGGGTATATATCTTCTCCGCCCGGTTAAACAGCAGCCACGAGGTCAGAATGTATTTGTCATTCGACTTCGGTACGCACCCTCGGTGGGTGTGGGTAAAGCCAGCCGGCGCAATCACCATGCGGCCGGTTTTCGGTTTCACACTCTGGCCCTGATAGTAGAACTCGGTTTCGCCGCCTTCGTCCACGTCATTCAGGTAAAACATAAACAGCAGGATACGGTGTAGCGCCTCGTTATGCTGGGGCTGGGGATAAACCTCAGAGTGCCAGTAGGGGTAGCCGCCTTCGTTAGCGGTGTAGCGCTGCACATTGACCTGACCAATCCGAAACAGATAGTTCATCAGGTTTGGCAGGTTGGGTTTACCGGCTTCCTCAAAATTATCCTGGGTCAGTTTCACAGGTTCACCCGTTTCAGGATGCTTCACGGTCAGCCCAATCGGGCCAATCAGGGCGAAATAGTGCTCCTCAATGTATTTGAGCATTTGCTCACCGGTTTTTTGCAGCACCTGCATAAACTGGTCTTTGAACTCGGGTTTCTCGCTGAACGAAATATCGACGCTGTTTTTCTTCTCTTTGTCGACACCACCGCCGGTACGACCTGGCGTCTTATTCGGGCTTTGTTCAAAAGTGTCGATAATTTGCTGACACAGTGCCGGCTCCAGCACATTATCAATCACTGCGATGAAGTCGTGTGGTTTATTTTGCATCACCAACCTCTTTGAAATGCGCCATCAGCGTCGCTCTGATATCGTCAGGGATAACCACAGAACGCTGTGTGGCGTAGTCAAAATGCACCATGGTTGTTGTGCCTGAGGCGCTCAGATTCCCTTCCTGCCAGACCTCCTGATAAATATCCAGCGAGCTTTTGCCTAACCGACTGATATAGCTTTTGATGGTCACAGGCTTGCCGTAAAAAATCTGGGCAAGAAAATCAATTTTGTAGCTGGCAATGATCAGCGGCCAGTTCTGTAAATCCAGACTGGGTGAAAAGACCCGGAAAATCGGTTCACGGGCTGACTCAAACCAGCCGGCGATCACGGTATTGTTGACATGCGCAAGGGCGTCAGTTTCGTAAAAACGCACATCAAAGGTGGTTTCGTAAGGGACAGATGTTGTCATGCTGAGCTCTGTTTTTGATTATTCTATGACAAACCCGCACTCTAGCATGCGCGTCAGGGTTTTTCAGCAGTTAGCGGCGTCACCGGCACCCGGGCCGGTGACGAGATGGGCTGTGGCTTAACCCTGACGGGCCAGCATGGGTTTAAGGAAGCGGCCGGTATGAGAGACTTTGCTCCTGGCAATGTCTTCCGGTGTTCCTTCGGCAATGATTTCGCCGCCGCCAGAGCCGCCTTCAGGACCTAAGTCGACGATCCAGTCTGCGGTTTTAATGACATCCAGGTTATGCTCAATGACCACTACGGTATTGCCATGATCACGCAGGCGATGCAGTACCGCCAGCAGCTGTTTAATGTCATGGAAATGCAGGCCGGTTGTCGGCTCATCCAGAATATACAGGGTTTTGCCGGTATCCCGTTTGGACAATTCACGCGCCAGTTTCACGCGCTGAGCTTCACCGCCTGACAGTGTTGTGGCGGCCTGACCTAAGCGGATGTAAGACAGGCCAACATCAATCAGGGTTTGCAGCTTGCGTGCAATGGCCGGTATCGGATCGAAGAAGGCTCTGGCGTCTTCCACGGTCATTTCCAGCACTTCGTGAATGTTCTTGTCCTTGTATTTGATATCCAGGGTTTCACGGTTGTAACGTTTTCCTTTACAGATATCACAGGGTACATATACGTCGGGGAGGAAGTGCATTTCTACTTTAATCACACCATCGCCCTGACATGCCTCACAGCGGCCGCCTTTTACGTTGAAGCTGAAACGTCCGGGCTTGTAACCCCGGCTACGCGCCTCCTGTGTGCCCGCAAACAGCTCACGGATTGGCGTGAAAATACCGGCATAGGTTGCCGGGTTTGAACGCGGCGTGCGTCCAATCGGACTCTGGTCGATATCCACCACCTTATCCAGATGCTCCAGTCCGGACATGGATTGATGCGGTGCGGGCTCGCCGGTCGTAGCCTTGTTCAGATCGCGGTGTGCAATTTTGTAAAAGGTATCGTTAATCAGAGTCGACTTGCCTGAACCGGACACCCCGGTGACACAGGTCATCACGCCAACCGGGACTTTCAGCGTGACGGATTTGAGGTTGTTGCCGGTAGCACCCTCCAGTACCAGCCAGGTGTCGTCAACCGCCGTATGACGTGTCGCGGGAATATCAATGTTTTCTTTTCCTGACAGGTATTTTCCTGTAAGTGAGCGTTCACTTTTGAGGATGTCTTCGAGCGAGCCTTGGGCAATGATTTCGCCGCCGTGCACACCCGCACCCGGACCAATATCGACAATGTAGTCAGCTTCGCGGATGGCGTCTTCGTCGTGCTCAACAACCAGCACCGTGTTGCCCAGGTCGCGCAGATGGGTCAGCGTATTCAGCAAACGCTCGTTATCACGCTGGTGCAGGCCAATTGAGGGCTCATCCAGTACGTACATTACGCCAACCAGGCCAGCACCAATCTGGCTGGCAAGCCGAATACGCTGAGCCTCACCGCCAGACAGCGTATCGGCGCTGCGAGACAGGGTCAGATAGTTGAGGCCAACATTCACCAGAAAGCGAAGGCGGTCGAGAATTTCTTTGAGAATTTTCTCGGCAATTTGTGCACGCTGCCCCACCAGACTGAGGGAATCGAAAAAGTCGTAGGCGTTGGCAATCGACATATCCGCAATGTGCGGCAGTGTGGTGTCCTCAATAAATACATTACGCGCCTCAACCCGAAGCCGTGAACCGTGACAGCTGTTGCAGGGCTGCTGGCTTAGGTACTTGGCGAGCTCTTCACGCACCGCATTACTCTCGGTTTCGCGGTAGCGGCGTTCCATGTTCGGGATGATGCCCTCAAACGGATGCTTGCGCTCCATGATGTCGCCACGTTCATTAATATATTTAAATGTCAGTGACTTACCACGTGAGCCGTATAGCACCACGTCGCGGTGCTCGTCGCTCAGTTCGCGAAACGGCTTGTTGAGATCGAAACCGTACTGGTCGGCTACCGCCTGTAGCATCTGGAAGTAATAGTAGCTGCGTTTATCCCAGCCACGAATAGCACCACCCGACAAACTGATTTCATCATTGCCCACCACTCGCGAGGGATCAAAAAACTGGCGGGTACCGAGACCATCGCAGGTAGGACAGGCCCCGGCCGGGTTGTTGAATGAGAACAGGCGGGGTTCAAGCTCGCTTAAGCTGTAACCACAGTGCGGGCAGGCAAAGTTTGCCGAAAACACAATTTCTTCCGCATCGGGATCGTCCATGTCGGCAATCAGCGCGTTGCCGCCCGCCAGACCAAGCGCAGTTTCAAACGACTCAGCCAGACGCAGTGCCATATCGTCACGCACTTTGAAACGGTCAACCACCACTTCAATGGTGTGCTTTTTATGAAGGTCCAGTGGTGGCGGATCCGACAGGTCGCAAACCTCGCCGTCAATCCGTGCGCGGATGTAGCCCTGGGCAGCGAGCTGCTGCAGTGTTTTAACGTGCTCGCCTTTACGTTCTTTAACAATGGGAGCCAGCAGCATCAGCTTGCTGCCTTCGGGCATCGCCAGCACCTTGTCGACCATCTGACTGATCGTCTGTGCGTCCAGTGGGACGTCATGGTCAGGGCAGCGTGGCGTACCAACACGGGCAAACAACAGACGCAGGTAATCGTATATTTCGGTAATGGTACCCACTGTCGAACGTGGGTTGTGTGACGTAGACTTCTGCTCGATGGAAATAGCCGGTGACAGCCCCTCGATGTGGTCCACGTCGGGCTTTTCCATCATGGATAAAAACTGTCTGGCATACGCCGACAGCGATTCTACATAACGCCGCTGTCCTTCGGCATACAGCGTATCAAACGCCAGCGACGACTTACCTGATCCGGATAAGCCGGTAATCACCACCAGTTTGTCACGTGGCAGCGTTAAATCGATGTTTTTCAGGTTGTGGGTGCGGGCACCCCGTATTTCGATTTTATCCATGTCAGCCTGTGTGAAATAAAAAGAGAGAGTATGCCACAGCGGGTGGCACCTTGGATACTAAGGTTATACTGACAGACGGAGCCGCAGATCACATCGCAGGCTGTCTTATGTTGTTGCATACCGCCGCTTTCAGGCGTGGGCGGATGCACATTTTGTGGTACACTTCGCGCCGCTTGAAGTAACGACAAAAAAGGTACGATTTGAACGCCCTCGAAGTCCGTGCTGCGCTGACACTGGCGCTGGTTTACGTTTTACGCATGCTCGGTTTGTTTATGGTGATGCCGGTTCTGGCCGTCGCTGCCATGGATTATCCTGACTACTCACCGCTGATGGTGGGCATTGCCGTGGGCGGATACGGACTAACGCAGGCAGCATTGCAGATCCCCATGGGCATGATGTCCGACCGCTGGGGGCGTAAACCGGTCATTCTCACTGGTCTGCTGGTGTTTGCGATTGGCAGCCTGGTTGCCGCCAATGCAGACTCGCTGGCGATGCTGATTGCTGGCCGTATTTTGCAGGGCGCCGGCGCCATTGCAGGCGCGATTATGGCGCTGGCGACCGATGTCAGCCGCGAGTCACAACGGGCCAAGGTGCTGGCTATCATCGGCATTGCCATTGGCTTCTCATTCTATATTGCGGTGTTGTTGGGTCCTATCATTGCTGAGTCATGGGGGCTGGCCGGCATTTTCTGGATCACCGGTCTGCTGGCGGTGGCGTGTATGCCCATGGTGACCTGGCTGGTGCCAACGGGCGAAATTCTGTCAAGTGGTGACACGCTGCCGCAAAAGGGCCAGGTACGCCGTCTGGCGTTATCCTCACAGTTGTGGCGCCTGAATGTCAGCGTGATGATTTTACACATGATGATTACCTTGCTGTTTGTGCAGTTACCGGTGACATTACTGCACTTTGACATGGCGCTGGATACCCACTGGACGCTGTATTTACCGGTTCTGGCGGTATCCGTCGCTGGCCTGATAGTGATGATGGGTATTGCCCGCGGCCGAACGCCTAAACATCTGCTGATGACGGGTGTGATTATGCTGGCAGTGGCGTTCGGTATGCTCGCTGTGTATGACCACAACTGGTGGGTGGTTACCGTGGCAATCGTGTGCTTTTTCACCGGGTTTAATTATCTGGAAGCCAACTTTCCTGCGCTGGTCTCCAGTATTGCGCCGGCGGGCCAGAAGGGCACGGCAATGGGGATCTACGCGAGCTTTCAGTTTTTTGGTGCCTTCATGGGCGGTGTACTGTCCGGACTGGTAACCGACATCTGGACGCCGGAAATGGCCTACGCCGTAGGCGTTGCGGCTACCCTGGTGTGGCTGTTTGTGCTGAATGGTCTGAAAGAAGTCAGTCGCGTTAAGCGGGTGATGATGCAGGCAGATTTTACCGACAAGGCGGTCGGCAACCTCGCTGCCCGATTGTCAGCCTCGCCCGGTGTCATCGACATGACCGCCGACGCGGATGCCGGTGCGGTCTATCTGAAGGTCGACAGTGACTTTGATGCGGCGATAGCGCGCCGTATTCTGAATGAAACAGGCAATAATAAAAGCTAGTTTATACAATACGTTACAAAAAAACGCTTTACCCCGGACGGGGGAGTTTCTAGGCTGGTAGCAGATACAAAAAGTCATCAGACTCCAGAACACAAGGATGTTTTATGTTCCACCGCTTTTTGCTGTTAACCGCGCTGGTGGCAAGCGTTGCCCTGTCAGGCTGTGCGATCAATGTCACCCCTTCGACCTTCATCAGTCAGGATGCCGAACAGACCCCTGTTGATACTACCTCTCTGCACGCATCAGCCAATCAGGATGAAACCCTGCTGGGGATAACCCGCGTCAAGCTGGTCAACTCGCATGGTCTTCTGCTTCGTGGGATAGCCCTCTCTTATCCCGATGCCATCGCCAACATTGTGATTTATCCTGGTAACGGCATGACCATTTCAAAAGCGAACAAGTTTTTGCATCGCTTCAGTAAATTACCTGCCAATGTGCTGATTGTTGACTATCAGGGCATGGGGGCCAGTGAAAAAGCCAGCCGCATTACTATCGACGCCCTCAAGGAAGACGCATTACTGGTTTTTGATCATGCCAAAGAGGTTTTCCACAACGACAATCCGGTACTGTTGCACGGCGTTTCTATGGGGAGTCTGATAGCACCGTATGTTGCCAGTCAGCGGAAGGTTGACGGCCTGGTGCTCGATGGCGCCATCGATTCTGTGCCGGATCTGGTCAACAATCTGGTTCCGGTATGGTCGAAGCTGTTCACACGTATCAGTGTCTCACCAGAACTCAACACTATCGACAACAGCGAGTGTATTGCCGCATACCGGGGACCACTGCTTATTCTGGCAGGAGAGGAAGACGACATGACGCCGGTGGCCGCGTCTGAGCGCTTGCTGGCGGAATCGCCCAGCGAATTTAAACAACTGGTGCGGGTGCCTGAAGCAACCCACGCGATGGCCATGAAATACGATATCACTATCGCGGCCTATCAGGCTTTCATCAGTGCGCTGACAACCGACCGTTAAGTTGTACAGCCTGTGGATAACTTTGTTGATAGTATGTTAGACCACAGGGCATTTAAGGGATCTGGCGGACTTGCCGGATCCTGTACAGATCCGGACAAACAACCAGATAAGCGGGTTAAACGGTTGGTTTTCGCGCAGATCTGCCTGCTCGGATCAAAAGTGAGCCATTGCTAACCCCGCTGGGGATAACTTCGCAGGGGAGCGTCGGTCTGTACTCACAGGGTATGAATGTGTTACACCTGCGTCAACGTTAAAAAGTTGTTGCATTGCCACGGATATGGCTACAACAATGTCAGAATAATAATAACGTCATCGCTGGCCCTGCATTCCAGTAAGTAGACAGGTTAGGACATACCATGAAGCTAGAAACCATTGATATCACGGTTTTCATTGTTTACGTGATAGCGCTCATCGGCATCGCCTGGTGGGTGTCACGGGAAAAACAGGGACACGAAAAAAATACCAACGATTACTTTCTTGCCAGTTCCAGTCTGCCGTGGTGGGCGATTGGTGCGTCTTTGATTGCGGCTAATATCTCGGCCGAACAGATTATCGGTATGTCAGGATCCGGCTATCAGATTGGACTGGCGATTGCCTCTTATGAGTGGATGGCCGCCATTACCCTGATTATTGTCGGTAAGTTCTTTTTGCCGGTGTTCCTGCGCCATAAAATTTATACCATGCCGCAATTCCTCGAAGAACGTTACGACCATCGGGTACGCAAGGTAATGGCGGTATTCTGGCTGGGCGTGTATGTGTTCGTTAACCTGACCGCTGTGCTCTGGCTGGGGGCGCTTGCCATCCACACCATCGCAGGCGTGGATATGCTCTACGGCATGATTTTCCTCGGTCTGTTCTCGCTGGCTTATTCGCTGTATGGCGGGCTCAAGGCCGTGGCGCTGACCGACATCATTCAGGTCGTGCTGCTGGTGGCAGGGGGGCTGTTCCTGTCTTACACCGCGCTCAATCTGATTGGTGACGGGCAGGGGCCGTTGAGCGGTTTTGTCAGTTTGACCGAGCAACTGCCGTCAAAATTTGACATGATCCTGTCGAAAGACAGTCCGCACTACATGGATTTACCCGGCTTGTCGGTACTGATTGGTGGTATGTGGATCATGAATCTGTCGTACTGGGGCTTTAATCAGTACATCATTCAGCGCGCCCTGGCCGCGAAAAGTGTCCACGAGGCACAGAAAGGTATTGCGTTTGCCGCGTTCCTGAAACTGCTGATGCCTCTGATTGTGGTACTGCCGGGAATTGCCGCCGTGTTGCTGGTGCCCGACCTGGCCAAGCCGGACCAGGCCTACCCGTCACTGATGACGCTGATGCCGGTCGGCCTCAAAGGCGTGATCTTCGCTGCACTGGTAGCGGCTATTGTGTCGTCGCTGGCCTCAATGACAAACAGCGTATCAACCATTTTTACCATGGATATTTATAAAGACCGGCATCCGGATAAATCGCAGCATCACTATGTTGCGGTGGGACGCACAGTCAGTGTGACGGCGCTGGTTATTGCAATGATTGCGGCGCAGCCGTTGCTTGGGCAGTTTGATCAGGCATTCCAGTATATTCAGGAATTTACCGGCTTCTTCACACCAGGCATTTGTGCGCTGTTTATCCTTGGCATGTTCTGGAAACGCACGACACCGAACGGCGGACTGAGCGCGGCACTGGGTTCGTTTGTACTGAGTCTTATCCTCTGGAAGTTCTGGCCCGGGTTACCCTTTATTGACCGTGTCGGCCTGGTCTTTTTGCTGTGTGTGGCGGTAGCTGTGGTCATTTCCCTGCTGGAAGGCAAAGGTCATCATGAAAAAGCCGTCGCGCTGGATGATGTAAACTTTTCTACTACCGGCGGGTTTAATCTTGCCGCGGTGGCGGTGGTGATTATTCTTATCGCATTTTACACGGTCTGGTGGTAATCCGCGGGAAAACTGGCTGGCATTGTGAACAGGCAGCCAAAGCGCCAAAGACTGTGTTAAGGTGGCAGGCGCAACACAGAAAAGTATCCTTACTCAGTGTGAAATGGGATATACTGCTGCAAGCTGCGGTGAGACGATAATGTCATCACCGCCTGACAGAATGAAACAGACTGCGGGTGGAAAAATGCCGGCAGTCCATAACGAGAAATACAGGAGACATCGATGGCAAGCAGAGGCGTGAACAAGGTCATTCTCGTAGGTAATCTGGGTAATGATCCTGAGGTTCGTTACATGCCTAACGGTAATGCTGTTGCCAATCTGAGTCTGGCAACCAGTGAAAGCTGGAAGGATCAGCAGGGTCAGGTGCAGGAAAGAACCGAATGGCACCGTTTAACCATGTATCGTCGTCTGGCGGAAATTGCTGGTGAGTACCTGAAAAAAGGGTCACAGATTTACGTTGAGGGTAAACTGCAAACCCGTAAATGGCAGGATCAGTCAGGCCAGGATCGCTACACCACAGAAATCATCGTTGACCAGATGCAAATGCTTGGCGGCCGCAACGAAGGCGGAAATGCCGGTGGTGGTTACCAGCAACGTCCGCAGTCTAACCAGGGCGGCTATGGCAACCAGCAGGGTGGCGGTTACCAGCAGGCACCAAACCAGGGCGGCGGCAATCGTCCGCAGAATAACCCGGGTCAGTCCTCACAGCCGCCGATGGCCGAGCCTGATTTTGACTTTGATGATGATATCCCGTTCTAGGATTCAATATTTCGCTAAAACCCCGCAACAGCGGGGTTTTTTTATGCCTGAAAATGCCTGCAGAGCATGAATTTGCGGCTTTTGACTACTGGCACTTGTGATGTTTCTCTGATGTAATAACTGGCGATGGCTGTGCTATGCGTGAACAGCCAGGTCGCCCGTTTAGCGGATAGTAAACAGTGTCAGATGAAAGCAGGTCAGCGTATTGTCTACCGATAAGGGAAATCAAGTGTCAGGCAACTATAAAGCTTACTTCAACGTTACCGTGATTGGTGTGTTTGTCGCCGTGATGGTCACGCTGATCATCCAGTTCAACAGTTCAGAGCCAAATATCAACGACGCGCTGCTTAAACAAATGGGACAGCGTTTCCAGTCCAGTGCAACTACCGCCTACTGGCAATGGAAGGCGGAAGGACAGCCAGACATGATTATGCTGGTGCATTACAACAACAAGGGCAAAGAGGTCGCGAGAACACCGGTCAGGATGACCGCACCGGGTATCCCACTGGTCACGCCGACCAGCGACGGTTGCGATGATCTGTGGTCAGCACTGATGTCGGTGCCCATGGATATTGATGGATTTCGCATCCATGGTGAGTTTTACGGTGGTTCAGCCGATGCCCGCAAACCCGATGACTCATATTGTCGTTTTCGCCTTAGCCGCGGAACGTACTTTGATTACTACATTTACGAGCGGCGGGTGGAACATGAAGACGGTGCCTGATCGCAATAACCCGGTCCGAAACGCTCAGGTCTGACTAACAGAGCCAACAAAAAACAGGAATATCAGGTTTTTTGCCCACATACGGTGCACGCCACTTGCCCAAAAATGCCCCCATTGATAAGCTGTCAAGCTAGTACTTGACTTCACGCTGGCGCTGCTTGTCCTCACCCTCTTGACGCGCTGGCACAGTAACGGGAATACACTTTTCATGTTTAAAAAGCTTCGAGGCATGTTCTCTAACGATCTGTCCATCGACCTCGGAACAGCCAACACGCTGATCTATGTGAAAGATCAGGGCATTGTGCTGAATGAACCCTCTGTCGTTGCGATCCGTCAGGAACGCGCATCCGGTCCGAAGAGTGTTGCCGCTGTTGGTGCGGAAGCCAAACGGATGTTAGGTCGTACGCCAGGCAATATTCGTGCAATTCGTCCGATGAAAGACGGCGTTATTGCAGACTTTTACGTCACAGAGAAAATGCTGCAGCATTTTATTAAACAGGTGCATGATAATAATTTCCTGCGCCCCAGCCCGCGTGTGCTGGTGTGTGTACCGTGTGGCTCAACGCAGGTTGAACGCCGGGCTATCAAAGAATCTGCACTGGGTGCCGGCGCACGAGAAGTCTATCTGATTGACGAGCCCATGGCGGCTGCAATTGGTGCGGGTCTGCCTGTGTCTGAAGCAACCGGTTCGATGGTGGTCGATATCGGTGGCGGTACCACCGAGGTAGCAATCATTTCACTGAACGGCGTGGTGTATTCCTCGTCTGTTCGCATCGGTGGTGACAAGTTTGATGAAGCCATCATTAATTACATTCGCCGTAACTTTGGCTCACTGATTGGTGAGGCGACGGCTGAGCGCATTAAACACGAAATCGGTGCTGCTTACCCGGGTGAAGAAGTGCGTGAAATTGAAGTGCGTGGCCGTAACCTTGCAGAAGGTGTACCGCGTGGCTTTACGCTCAATTCTAATGAAATTCTCGAAGCCCTGCAGGAGCCGCTGACCGGTATTGTGTCTGCGGTTATGGTGGCACTCGAGCAATCGCCGCCTGAACTGGCGTCAGACATCTCTGAACGCGGCATGGTGCTGACGGGCGGTGGCGCGCTGCTGAAAGACCTCGATCGCCTGCTGATGGAAGAAACCGGGATCCCGGTGGTGATTGCCGATGATCCACTTACGTGCGTCGCGCGCGGAGGCGGTAAAGCCTTCGACATGATTGACCTGCACGGCGGTGACCTGTTTAGCTACGAATAAGCAGGATAAGGCAACCAACAGGTTGCCTTCTTTCTATTATGGATACCATTTTCACCCGCGGTCCGTCGCTCAATAATCGGCTTACAATGGCACTGATCCTGTCGTTGATCCTGATATTTGTCGACCACAAACTCGATGGCTTCAAGTCAACGCGGGTTTATCTCAACTCGTTAATGGCACCGCTACAGTATCTGGCCAACCTGCCGGGCGTGATGCTCAGTGAGAGTGCCCAGCAACTCACCTCACAGCAGGAGTTACTGGCTGAAAACGAGAAGCTCACCAATCAGGTGGTCATGATGAGTGAGCGGTTACAGCGATTTGAGATCTTAAAGAAAGAAAACGAAGAGCTGCGGCATCTGCTCGATGCGCCGGTCGCCCCGGATATGCGCAAAATGGCTGCGGAACTGATGGCCGTGGACAACAACCCCTACAGTCAGCAGATAGTGATTAATAAAGGCGCCATCGACGGTGTGTATCTGTCGCAACCGGTTCTCGATGATAAAGGCATTGTTGGTCAGGTGATGGAAGTCGGCACCACCAACAGCCGTGTGCTGCTGATTGCCGACGTAACCCATGCTATCCCGGTGCGCTCACTGCGAAACAACATCCGCTTTATTGCCAGTGGCAGCGGGTCGCTGAATGAACTCTACCTGGAACATGTGCCACACAGTGTCGACATTCAGCCCGGCGACGTGCTGATTTCATCGGGGCTGGGCGATGTCTACCCTCAGGGTTATCCGGTAGCGCGTGTGACCAGCGTGATACGTGATGAGAGCCAGCCGTTCAGTCGCATTAAAGCGCAGCCGCTGGCCAGATTAAACCGGCTTAAATACCTGTTGTTGTTATGGCCAGCCGATGCCGACGAAGCACCGGTTGGTGACGAAGAGGAAAACGGCTAATGCTGTCCGCCCGTCATTACGTTATTCCAGGCAGTATTCTGATTGCACTGGTGCTGCAGATAATGCCGCTGCCTATTCAGGTCGACGTGTACCGCCCCGACTGGGTGTTGATTGTGCTGGCGTACTGGACGATGGCGCTGCCTCACCGCGTAAACGTAGGGGTGGCGTTTATCACCGGGGTAGCGATGGATATCCTGCTCGGTACTACCCTGGGCGTGCACAGTTTCGCACTGGGCTTGTCGGTCTATGTACTGGCGGCAAATTATCAGCGTCTGCGCAATTATTCGGTCTGGCAGCAGGCTGTCATCATTGGTCTGTTAAGCGCGTTATACCATCTTGTGGTGTTCTGGCTGGAACATCTGCTTACTGATATTTATTTTCAATTCAGCTACTTATGGCCAGTTCTTTCGTCTATGGTGCTGTGGCCATGGGTATTCTGGATGCTGCGTAAGGTCCGCAGACAAACGCGCATTACGTAAGGAGTTCGTTCATGTCTTCGAAGCTCATTCTGGCTTCCGCGTCTCCACGGCGTACCGCTCTGTTAACCCAGCTTGGCATTGCCCACACGGTGATGCCGGTAGATATCGATGAATCAGCATTGCCTGACGAATCACCTTTTACGCAGGTTGAACGTCTGGCAGCACAAAAAGCCCAGGCGGCCTTTGCGCGACTGGATAATGCAGATGATGCTGTGATCCTTGCGTCAGATACGCTCATTGCGCTGGACGGTGTCAGTCTCGGCAAGCCGGTTGATGAAGCCGACAGCGTTCGCATTTTATCCGCACTGTCAGGCAGAACCCACGAGGTACTCACCGCCATCAGCGTCAAAAGTACTGAGCGACAGGTGACAGAATGTATTACCACGCGGGTGCAGTTTGCCACCCTGACCGAACAGCAGATGGCAGCCTACTGGGCTACCGGCGAACCGCAGGATAAAGCCGGAAGCTATGCCATTCAGGGCATTGGTGGCCAGTTTGTGATCGCGATTGATGGCAGTGCGAGTGCCGTCGTTGGACTACCCTTGTATGAAACTGTACAACTTTTATCTGCTTTTGGAGTGGTAGCATGAGTGGTGAACTGTTAATCAATGTGACCCCGTCTGAATCACGTGTTGCGCTGATTGAAAATGGCATCCTTCAGGAAATTCATGTTGAGCGCCACACCAAGCGTGGTCTGGTCGGTAATATCTATCGTGGCAAAGTCAGTCGGGTGCTGCCGGGCATGCAGGCCGCCTTTGTGGATATCGGGCTGGAAAAAGCTGCGTTTTTACATGCCTCTGACATCGTTATTCATAACGAGGTGGTGGAAGAAGTGTCCACCAGTCACATCGAAAAGCAGGACATTCGCGAACTTGTTCGTGACGGTCAGGATATTGTGGTGCAGGTGGTAAAAGATCCGATCGGCACCAAAGGCGCAAGACTGACAACCGATATCACTATTCCGTCCCGTTATCTGGTTTTTATGCCCAGTGTCCGTCATGTAGGCGTATCGCAGCGCATTGAGGAAGAGGCTGAACGTGAGCGCCTGAAATCACTGGTGCAGGAGTTCTGCGATGAAAACGGCGGGTTTATTTTGCGTACTGCAGCAGAAGGCGTTGGTAAGGCTGAGCTGACACAGGATGCGGCGTTTTTGCGTCGCTTGTGGGACAAAATACAGTCACGTATGAAACGCAAGAAATCAAACGTCCTGTATGAAGATTTGCCGCTTGCACGACGCGTGTTGCGTGATTTTGTTGGCACCGAACTGGATCGTATCCGGATTGACTCGAAGCTTTCCTACAACGAGCTGCATCAGTTCACTAAGGAGTACGTGCCGGAGATGAACGGCAAACTGGAGTATTACACCGGTGAGCGTCCGATTTTTGATTTGTATGATGTTGAAAATGAGGCGCAGCGAGCGCTGGAGCGGCGTGTAGACCTGAAATCGGGCGGCTATCTGATCATCGATCAGACCGAAGCGATGACGACCATTGATATCAACACGGGCGCGTTTGTCGGACACCGCAATCTCGAAGAGACCATTTTTAACACCAACATAGAAGCGACACAGGCTATCGCACGACAGCTTCGGCTGCGTAACTTAGGTGGCATGATCCTGATTGATTTTATCGATATGACGGAACCTGACCATAAACGTCGTGTCTTACATAGTCTGGAAGTAGCCACAAGTAAGGACCGCGCAAAGATTAATATCCACGGTTTTACCGCGCTGGGTTTAATTGAAATGACCCGCAAACGGACGCGCGAGAGCCTGGAGCACATTCTGTGCAGTGAATGCCCGGTGTGCAAAGGACGTGGCTCAATGAAAACGGTGGAGACCATTTGCTTTGAAATCATGCGTGAAATTGTTCGGGTAAACCGGGCCTATGACGCTGACAAGTTCGTTGTGTACGCATCACCAGCCGTAGCGGAAGCGCTGATGGGAGAGGAATCCCACATGCTGGCCGAGCTGGAAGTTTTCGTGTCGAAGCAAATAAAAGTGCAGACCGAGCCGCTATACAATCAGGACAAATACGACGTTGTCATGATGTAGTGCAGCCTGGTCTGCAAAGTTGAGAAGTAAAGGCGAAGTGTGACGAAAATTGCTGCGGTTGCCGCGTATCTGGTAAAAAAGCTCTGGCTGACAATGGCAGTACTGCTGGTACTGTTCGCTGTGCTGCTCAGCGTTTTGCGTTACGCGCTGCCCCACCTGGAAGACAAAAAATACCTGCTGGAAGACTATGTTAATCAGCAGTATGGTGTGAACCTGTCAATTGGCAGTGTGCATGCGCAATGGCAGCCGTCTGGTCCGAGTATTGTGCTGAAACAGGTATCACTGGCCAAAGATGATAATTCCCCGGTTTCCCTGGATATCCAGACCATTTACGTGGATGTGGACTTCTGGCAATCCCTGAGTCAGCGTCTGATTTCCTCTAACCGATTCGAACTGGTTGGCCTTAATCTCGACATTGATGCGGATCGCATCGAAGGTGCCGGAGACAGTGACTTCCCGGTTGTTGACGCGCTGAAAAGCCTGTTTCTTGAGCAGTTGCAGCAGTTTTCACTCAACAACGGTGTGGTATCACTCAGCCGTGCAGATCGAACCCAGGTCTTTGATGTTGAAGAATTAAGCTGGCTGAACGATGGCGAAAAGCACCAGGGACAAGGGGCCATCCAGGTGCGTGATTTCTCGGCAAACTCAGCATCATTCGCCGTCGATTTGTCGGGCCAGAAAGATGCGCTGACCGGCACTTTCTACGCGCGGGCAGAAGATCTTGACCTGTCTCCCTATGTCAGCGATTTGCTTCAGATAAAACGGCCCCTCACTCAAAGCCGGGCGAACTTTGAAGTCTGGACTCAGATTGAAAACAGCCGGATGGCCGCGGTCCAGGTGGAGTTTGACCGCAGTTTGCTGGAGTGGGGCGGCAATGACTATGCCCCCTTATATACCGGGTTACGCGGAGGCAGCATCCAGGCGCTGCCATCAGAAGGGGGCTGGAACCTGCGCGTTGATCAGCTCATTCTGGACTCCAGTAATCAGACGCTGGTGACCGATCTGGTCGGGCAGGTGACACCACAGGGTGAGTGGATTCTAAGTACCGTAAAGCCGGTATCGATTAACCCGTTTTTGATGCTGACACCACTGTTTCTGGATGACGCGAACGAAGAAGAGCTGCAGGCCCTCGACCCTCGTGGTCAGCTGGCAACCCTGCAGATGAAATGGAACGGTGGGCGTTCGCCGTCCGGAGGCCTGTCGGCGACCGCAAAATTACTCGATGTAGGCTGGAACCAGACCGACGTGGTGCCGGGTATGACGGCACTGGATGTGGATCTTTTCTGGCATAAAAATCAGGGCGCTGTGCTGCTTGAAGCCAGTGATACTTCGCTTGACGCGGATAAAAGCCTGCCGCAAGACCAGCGCATCGACGTGCTCAAAGCCGCACTTTATGTCTACTCGCGGCGCGCGGGTGAGGCAACACACTGGGAAGTTTTGTTGCGGGATACCGAAGTCAGTACCGATTTAGTTACCCTGACCCCGTCGTTCCGTTACAACATCACGACCGGTGAGCTGGCGATTTATGCCGGTATCAGTGATGTTCCGTTACGTGAGGTCAGTGCGTTATTTCCTGCGGTAATGGGAGAAGGCACGCGCGCATACCTGACCCGGGCGTTCGGCGGGGCAGGCACCCTGAAAAATGGCCGGGTGTTATGGTATGGCAAACCCGCGGCATTCCCGTTCAGACAAAAAGACGGGATTTTTCAGGCGTATGCGTCACTCGATAATGCCGATTTTGTATTCGCGGAAAACTGGCCCGGACTGAAGGCGCTGGATCTCGACCTGTACTTCGTCAACGATTCGCTGGTCATGGAGGCGCCGGGCGCAAAACTCGCTGACGTCACCATCAGCGACATGTCGGCGGCAATTCCGGGTCTCTCGGGGTCGTCGATTCTGACCATTTACGCAAAAGGTGACGGCACCGGTGAACAGCTTGCTGCGCTGATGGCACAGTCCAGTATCAAAGACTCCCTGGGTAACGTGCTCAATAATGAAGTTATGATTAGCGGTCCCGTCTCGTCGCAAATCAAACTTCACATTCCGCTGAATGGTGACGAGGTGGTTGCCTCAGGTAACGCCTTGCTTGCAGGTAACCGCATTTATATACGCGCCACCGACATGACGCTGGAAAACGCGCAGGGCGCTATTCAGTTTGAAAATGACAAAATACACAGCGACCAGCTGGGCGTTCGCTGGCTCTCCCAGCCAATGCAGATTTCACTGGAAGGGCACCATGAAGACCAGGCCTACCTGGTTGACGTTGGCCTTGACGGAAACTGGGACAGCCAGACCCTGTTAAGCTACGTCAGTCCGGGATTCACGTCGAAAGTCAGTGGCACAACGGACTGGATGGCGTCGGTGGCACTGACGCTGGGTGAAGATGCATATCAGTATACGGCGACGGTAAACGCTGACCTTACCGATGTGGCCTCGGCACTGCCGCGTCCGTTCGGTAAAGAAGCGGCAACCGCTTCCCTGCTGCAGGTGACCAGTAAAGGGGATAATACCGCCTCGTCTATCTCGGCCAGTCTGGGCGATGAAGTAAAGTTTGATGGTTTGTTACCGCATGCAGAGATGACGTTCTCGCGTGCCCATCTGGCGCTGGGAAAAACCGACTTCAGTGGACTGGGTATGGGTTTCAGTATTTCCGCCGGGCTGGATCAGATGGACGTGGGCCGCTGGTACGATACGCTGGACATTCTGGTCAGCGAACAGGCCGGTAAAGCGGAAGGCGAGCACCATCTGTTCAGCGTGCCTGAACGTATTTTCGTCAACACAGACCGGCTGACGCTGGGTGACCAGCAGCTTGAGAACGTCGCGATTACAGCGAAACAGTCGAATAACAACTGGCAACTGGATATTAATGCCGAACAGGCGCGGGCCGTCGTCAATATTTATGACGAGTGGCTCAGCCGCGGAATAGACATTGATGCCGATTTCATGCGGCTTGAAGCCAGTAAGGATTTTGCATCCTCGTCGGCCATATCATCCGACTGGAAGCCGGACAACCTGCCACCGGTCTATTTTCATTGTGACCAGTGTTCAGTGAACGACATTGAACTTGGCGAGGTGGTGCTGGAGATGGCACGCAATGACAAGGGCATGGAGATCCGACAGGCCAAAGCCACCAACAAATATGGCAGTCTGAGCGCGTCCGGTTTGTGGGTTTATGGCGATTCGCTCAATCAGACCCAGCTGTCCGGGTCGGTTAAAAGCCGCGATGTCGGCGCCATGCTGGAACAGTATGGCTTCAGTTCAGGCATTAAAGACTCCGAGGCTGATATCGCGTTTTCCCTGACCTGGCCCAAATCCCCCATGGATTTCGCGCTGGCCGGGCTGAATGGCACGATTGACTGGGGGCTGACCGATGGCTATCTGACCGAACTCTCGGATAAAGGATCGCGGATTTTCACGCTGTTCAGTCTGAACTCCATGGTCAGAAAGCTGAGCCTGGATTTCCGTGATGTGTTTGCGAAAGGGTTTTTCTACGACAAAATGGACGGCACGCTTGCTATTCAGGATGGCGTTGCCTATACCGATGATACGGAAATTGACGGTGGCGCCGGGGAAATTGAAATCAAAGGCTTCACTGACCTGACCGCAGGCACCCTGAATTACGATGTGTCATTTACGCCCAACGTCACCGGCAACCTGCCAATACTGGTTTATTTTCTGGCGACCCCACCCACCGCACTGGCTGCACTCGCGCTGGATCAGGTCCTGACCTCTGCGAAAGTGATTTCCAACGTCAATTATAAAGTGACCGGTACCCTCAGCGAGCCCGTATTCAGAGAAGTCGGACGCGACAGCAAGGATATCTCCCTGCCGGCACGTAACACGCCAGCCTCAACGGAAGACGAGACTGACCGGCCATTGAGTAAGGACGATCTGAAACGACTTAAGATGGAGGTGATTGATGGTTAATCTGGTTGCTATACAGATGACATCCGTGCCCGATGTTGACACCAACCTGGCGTTTGTCAGTGAACAACTGGCCCAGATGAACTTTTCGGTCCCTACGCTGGTTGTGCTGCCAGAATGTTTTGCCTGTTTTGGTACGCGGGACCGTGAACAGCTTGCCTTGGCTCACGGGCCAAAGTCTCAGCATATTTCTGAGCATCTCTCCTCACTGGCAAAAAAGCACGGCTGCTACATCGTGTCGGGTACGTATCCGACGCCGGCGGAAGCGGCTGATAAATTCTCTGCTACCTGCCAACTGTTCGGCCCGGATGGTCAGTGTCTGGCAGATTACCGAAAAATTCATATGTTCGATGTATCGGTGGACGATAATACCGGCTCGTACCGTGAGTCAAAATACACCGAGCCCGGCAGTAAGGTTGTCTGTGCCGACACGCCGATTGGCCGCGTAGGCCTGGCAGTATGTTATGATGTGCGCTTTCCCGGGCTGTTCGATGCTATGGGCGACATAGATATTCTGGTCCTGCCCGCGGCATTCACGCAGCGTACCGGACAGGCACACTGGGATACCCTGGTACGCGCACGGGCGATTGAAAAGCAATGTTTTGTCGTGGCGCCGAACCAGTCAGGTGTTCACGAAAACGGTCGGGAGACCTACGGTCACAGCCTGATCCTGTCGCCCTGGGGCGTCACACTGGCTGAGAAACCCACCGGCACCGGCAGCATTTCTGCCAGTATAGATTTGTCTGAACGCCAGGCATTGCAAAAGAGCATGCCGGTGGCGCAACACAACCGATTCAGGAGTCATTTTGTCTAAACTTGTCGAACGTCATTTACTGACTGATTCAGGCCTCGATATTCAGGCGCTCGAAAAAGCGCTGGGCATTATCCATCACGCTGACACTGATTTTGCCGACCTGTACTTCCAGTCGAGCCAGCATGAAACCTGGGTACTGGAAGACGGCATCATCAAAGAAGGCAGTTACAACATCGAGCGCGGTGTTGGCGTACGTGCTATCAGCGGAGAAAAAACCGGTTTTGCCTACTCTGATGAAATCAGCCCTGAGGCACTTGAAAAAGCCTGCAAAGCGGCCCGGACAATTGCGCCACAAGGTGGCACCCATCAGGTCGCGCCATTAGCGCCGGTAAATACCGCGTCACGGTATACCAGTGATAACCCGCTGCTGGGAATGGAAGATGCTGAGAAGATCAGCTTGCTACGAGCGGTAGATGCTTATATCCGTCAGCAGGAACCGGGCGTTAATCAGGTGATCGTGAGCCTGAGTGGTGTCTATGAGGAAGTGCTGGTGGCGGCAAGCGACGGTACGCTGGCAACCGATATTCGTCCACTCGTGCGGCTGAACTGCATGGTCCTGCTGGAAAAAGGTGATCGCCGCGAGCGCGGCAGCGCCGGTGCAGGTGGTCGTTATGCTTATGCGTTCTTCACCCGTGACGAAGACGGTAAACCGTACTACCAGCAACTGGCCGATGATGCACTGCATATGGCGCGGGTGAATATGGAAGCGGTGGCGTCGCCCGCCGGTACCATGCCGGTGGTACTCGGTAACGGATGGCCGGGCGTACTGTTGCACGAGGCCGTCGGGCATGGCCTTGAAGGCGACTTTAACCGCAAAGGGGCGTCCACGTTCAGCGGTAAAATTGGTCAGCGCGTTGCAGCGAAAGGGGTGACCGTGGTGGATGATGGCACGCTGACCGATCGACGTGGCTCTCTCACGGTGGATGATGAAGGCACGCCGACCCAGCACAACGTGCTGATTGAAGATGGCATTTTGCGTGGCTACATGCAGGACAAACACAATGCCCGTTTAATGGGTGTACCGGCTACGGGGAATGGTCGTCGTGAATCGTACGCGCATTTGCCTATGCCGCGGATGACAAATACCTACATGCTGGCCGGTGAATATGATCCGCAGGAAATTATCGCGTCCATTGATAAGGGAATTTATGCCCCTAATTTTGCAGGTGGCCAGGTAGATATCACTTCAGGGAAGTTTGTGTTCTCCAGTGCGGAAGCTTACCTGATAGAGAACGGGAAAATTACTGCACCGGTTAAAGGGGCAACCCTGATTGGTAATGGTCCGGAAGTCATGCAGCAGGTCTCAATGATTGGCAATGATGTGGCGCTGGATAAAGGCGTGGGTGTGTGCGGCAAAGACGGACAGAGCGTGCCGGTTGGCGTGGGTCAGCCGACCCTCAAAGTGGATCAGTTGACCGTCGGCGGCACAGCCTGATAAGCACGGTGCCAGCGGCTATGCCGTTGGCATGTGCTCTTTAAGATATTGAAAAAGTTCGCGAAACGCCTTAGGTGGTGCGTTCTTTTCACGCTCCTTGTTGATTTGGCGATGGAACTGTCTGAGCTTTTGACGCTCAAGACCCGGATGCGCTTCGAGCAGCGATTGTATGGCCGCGTCGCCCTGACTGATGATGGCGTCACGGGCTTTTTCAATAGCGTGAAATGCGGCGTTGCTTGCCTGGTGCTGATGGTTCAGGCGGTCAAGCGCTGCTTCAATGTCAGCCGTGTCACGGCCACGCAGCAACTTACCGATGAACTGAAGCTGACGCCGGAAGCCGTCTTTTTTACGATTGATACTTCGGGCCAGCATGACGGCTTCCTCAAGATCATCATCCATAGGGATGGTGGCGAGGTGTGATGGAGTCAGGTCGACCAGGGTTTCCCCGAGCTTCTGGCGGGCGTCGGCCTGGCGTTTTAATTCGGATTTACTGATCCACTCATCGCCGTTGTCTTCAATATCATCAAACGGCGATGCGGAACCAGAGTAAGACTTGTGGTCGCTCATTGAACACTCATAAATGTTACACTTTGGTATGGCTTAATTATGACAGACAGACTGGGACAACGAAACTTACTATGCAAATAGAGCAGCAAATAGCAGACATTCAGAACATCGTTGAGGACGTACTGACGCTCGCGAAGAAGAAAGGCGCCACGCAGGCAGAGGCCAGTATGTCGAAGGTGCAGGGAATTGCTGTGTCGTCGCGCATGCGCGAGGTAGAAAATGTCGAGTTTACCAATGACGGTGGTCTAGGGATCAGCGTGTATGTGGGCAAGCGCAAAGGCAGTGCGTCTACCGCCGATCTGAGCAAAGCAGCACTGGCTCTGACCGTCGAAAAGGCCGTGGACATTGCACGCTACACCAGTGAGGACCCGTGTACCGGGCTGGCTGACGAAGAACTGATTGCCACCGAGTTTCCTGATCTTGACCTGTATCATCCGGTTGAACTGGATACCCAAAAGGCGATTGCCACAGCCATCGAGGCCGAATCGGCAGCCTTTGATTATGATCCGCGCATTACCAACTCGGACGGGGCTTCGTATAACGCCAATCTGGGAATGCGCGTATACGGTAACACGCATGGCATTAACGCGGGCTATCCCAGCAGCCGTTACAGCATGAGCTGTATGATGATTGGCAGTGATGGCGATGACATGCAGCGTGACTACGCGTATGCCGTTAATCGCAAGGCCAGTGCGCTCAAAAGTGCAACCGAGATAGGCCAGGAAGCAGCCAGGCATACGGTAGAGCGACTGGGGGCCAGAAAAATTAACACCGCCAACGTGCCGGTGTTGCTGCATCGCGATTTAGCCGCCAGTTTTTTTGGTCATTATGTTGCTGCGATCAGCGGCGGCAACCTCTATCGCCGCTCTTCCTTCCTGCTCGACAGCCTCGGCAAACAGGTTTTCCCTGAATGGCTGACGATTGAGGAAAAGCCGCAGCTTAAAGGCGCACTGGCCAGCTCAAGTTTTGATAACGAAGGCGTACGTACCCAGGATATGACCATCGTCGACGGCGGCAGGCTGGCAACGTATCTGTATACCACCTATTCAGCGCGAAAACTGAATACAACGAGTAACGGCCACGCTGGTGGGATCCATAACTGGCTGGTGGGAGACAGCGGTCATTCTGACCAGGCGCTGCTGGAAGAGATGGGTACAGGGCTGCTGGTCACCGAACTGATGGGGCAGGGCGTCAACATTGTGACCGGTGATTACTCGCGCGGCGCAGCCGGCTTCTGGGTTGAGAACGGGGTGATCCAGTATCCTGTGCATGAAATCACGATTGCCGGCAACCTGCGCGATATGTTCGCCGGTATACAGGCCATAGGCGCCGAAAAAGATGTGCGTGGCAGCGTTCAGACCGGCTCGGTGCTAATCAACAGCATGCGGGTTGCAGGTAACTGATCACAACCCGCTGCCAAACACAGACTCAATAAGCAGGGTGTCGCTGTATTCTTCTACAGCGACAATACTGTTATCGCGAATTTCAAAGATCATACAGTAGGTGTTGTTATAGGGAATGCCATCCTTGGTTTCTGCAAAGCCTTTCGCCTGCACGACCACCTTACTGCCCTCGGCAGTCATATCCTCAATCTGCATTTGAATCCCCGCTTTCAGCGTAGAAAACAACGGGCCAAGTAAGGCTGACATAACTTCCGGCTTTCCGTTATAAGTTCCTGACAAGCTAGAAGAACCGTGGTTAGTCCATTGTAAGTCCTCGCTGAAAAGTGCGAAGCATTCCTCGGTTTTTCCGGCTTCAGATAAAGCAAAAAAATGTCGAACGATGTCTTTGCTGGTCATCAGTTTCTCCCTACTTATGGCGGCCAACGTGTAATAAGTATAGATGGCCTGCCTGTAATGATCGTTTTAGTGATCATCAATGCGTAAATATTGATAAATGTCATGGTCGAAAACAGCATCATGCACGTACCTGAACTATGCTTAACACGTGGTATTAAAGAGAAGCTGTCAATCTTGTGAAAGCCCTTGTTTTCGTTTGTCTGCTGATAAGTTCGCAGTGTTATGCCAGGGAAATACTGTGGCTGCGGCCGGACTTTCCACCAGGTACTTTCGTGTCAGGCCCGATGCAGGACAAAGGCTACAATGACCTCGCCCGGCAGTATATTATGGCCCGCCTGCCGGGTTACACCCATCACACAGAAACGGCAGGCTACGAGCGAATTGTCAGTCTGATGACGACCGACAATGTCTGTATCGTGGGGCTGTACAAGTCGCCGGCGCGTGAAAAAATCATTCTGTACTCAGATGTCCGCGGCGTCATTTTGCCTAACGGGGTTATCATTCGTGCTGCGGATCGTGAGCGCTTTTCCCACGTGATGGAGAACGGACGGATTGATATTGACGCCCTGCTGGCATCGTCTGAGTTTATTGGTGGCGTGTCTGACGGCCGGCTGTACAAGGGACCGGTGGATGCAGCGCTGACTAACCACCCGGATGCGCCCCACGTACTGCGGCGCAGTGGACCGGATGTCTTTCCCAGCCTGCTGTCGATGCTCGACCGGGGGCGTATTGACTACACCCTGGGCTTTCCGGTGGAGCTGGAGTACCAGCAGCGGCTGCATAAAACCACGCAGCCCATGCTGTTTATACCCGTTAAAGACATGCCGGACGCCACGCCGACCTATATTGCCTGTAGCCGCAATGCCTGGGGCGAACAGGTGATTGAAGAGATTAATCACATTCTTGTTAATAACCGTCTTGATGTGGAATACCTGATGACCTACCAGGACTGGCTTGATAAAGACAGTGCGAAACGTCATCAGGCTCTGTCAGAGGCGCTATTTTCACGATGAAGTGAAGCCAGGCGCTGCACGTGGTTTACAGCAACCGCAAAAACACATAGTGTACCGTGATGCTAAGAAACCTGTTGTCAGAGGCCGTTGTGAATATTGACATCAACCCCGCGATTGATACTGAGAAGGCGAAAGCCGAGTACCAGAAAACCGGCAGGGTACAGATAAAGCAGTTTTTCACTGAGCAGACTGCGAATTACCTGATGGAGTGCATTGAGCGTAATACCCGCTGGTATTTTGCCTATAACGATCCACAGGGCTTCTATGAAGCCGACTACGACAAAGTGGCGTCGTTACCGGACGATATTAAAGCGCGCTTCATGGGTGAGATATACGCCCGCGCGACCACACAGTTCCAGTACGCATTCGGCCAATATTACATTACTCAGGCGGTTGAGCTGAACGAAGATCCCGGTCACCCGCTTCATGCCGTAGAAGCCTTCGTTAACAGCGAACAATACCTGTCGCTGATGCGGGATATTACCGGTGAGCCAGCCATTCGTAAGGCCGACAGCTACGCGTCGCTGTATGACAAAGGGCATTTTCTTACCAACCATAACGATATCCACAAGAAGCATGATCGCGTTGCTGCCTGTACGTTCGGATTCACCAAAAACTGGAATATGAATTGGGGCGGGCATGTCGTGTTTTTCGACGAAGATGGCAACATAGAACAGGGTTTTAAACCGGAGTTCAACACGTTTACGATGTTCAGGATCCCACAGGAGCATGCTGTTCAGACGGTATCGCCGTTCGCCGGCGCCAAGCGATATTCGTTATTAAGCTGGCTGCATCGTTAACGCAAACAGAACAAAAAAAGCCCCGACAGAACGGGGCTTTTTGATTTCAGACTGGTGACTACGCTTAGCTGTCAACCGAGCCGCAGAAGCGATAACCTTCGCCGTGAATCGTTACAATCAACTCTTCGTCATTAGGCTCTGATTCGAAGTGCTTACGAATACGACGGATAGTCACATCCACGGTACGGTCGTTCGGACGCAGTTCACGGCCGGTCATTTCCATGATCAGCTGTTCACGGGTCAGAATTTTGCCCGGGTTGCTCAAAAACAGGTGCAGGGCACGGAATTCACTGCGTGGCAGACGGAACTCATTACCAGTGGGTGAAATCAGAGAACGACTATCACCGTCGAGCGTCCAGCCGTTAAAGCTTACGCGGCTTGGTAAATCATCATCTTCACTGGCATTAGTAGTGCGGGCAAGCAGATTGCGCGCACGGATTGTCAGCTCACGCGGGTTAAACGGTTTGGTCAGGTAATCATCGGCGCCAATCTCCAGACCCAGAATACGATCGACATCGTTATCACGGCCGGTCAGGAAGATAAGACCGACATTTTTTCTGTCACGCACTTCACGCGCCAGAATAAGACCGTTTTTGCCGGGCAGGTTGATGTCCATGATGACCAGATTGATCGAATGGTTTTCGAAAAACTCATGCATCTGCTCGCCGTTTTCCGCCTCAAAGACATTGTAGCCCTCTGCTTCAAACAAACTCTTTAGCGTGGTACGGGTAACCACTTCATCTTCAACAATTAACACATTTGGCGTCTGCATGCGGTTTCACACTCTTTTATCAATCGGTTTACGTCGTTTAATGGGTAAAGTTTAATAGTCAGGATCCTGTTTGCAAGATCTTATTAAACATCGCCTTAAGGTATTGGGCCTGATGGTTGTTTTTCAACCGTTTCAGCGAACCTGATCGCCGTATTTGGCTTTGGTCACGGGAAATACAATCACAAATTCCACGCCCGCCCCTTCTTCGCTGGTCAGTGAGATGGAGCCGTTAAGCGCCTGGGTGACCAGGTTATATACCAGGTGCATACCCAACCCCGATCCGCCCTGTCCACGTTTGGTGGTGACAAACGGGTCGAAAATGCGTTTACGAATATCTTTTGGAATGCCCCGGCCATTGTCACGATAGACGATTTTTAGCTTATTGTCGGCGACCAGTTCTGCCGCGATATCAATCTTTCCGTCATCAATCCCTTCAAACCCGTGAATGATCGAGTTCATAATGAGGTTAATCAGGATTTGGTTTATCGGTCCGGCTTTGCTCTCCACCGTCAGGGTAGGATCTACCTCCACATTCACCTGATGATTGAATTTTTTCAGGCGCGGACGCAGCGACAGCAAAATTTCATTAACCAGCTGCATAAAGCAGAACGAACGACTGGTCTCGCTTGACTGGTCAACGGCAACCTGTTTAAAGCTTGAAATCAGTTCAGCGGCCCGGTTGAGATTACGGTAAATGATATTGAGGTTTTCCTGACTTTCGGTCAGAAACTTCTGCATGGTGCTGGCTTTGAGGGTTTTGTTTTCAAATTCTTTCTGGATCACTGCCAGCCGGTCGAGCATCATAGTTGACGCGGTCACCCCAAGCCCGATAGGCGTATTAACTTCGTGGGCGACACCAGCAACCATGTCACCCAGTGACGCCATTTTTTCATTCTGGACAATCTGGCGCTGGAACTGATGAAGCTTTTCGAGCGTCTGGATCAGCTCCTGGTTTGCATCTTTCAGGGCCAGGGTACGCTGGCTGACCATATCCTCAAGTGAGGCATTGAGTTTGCGGTGCTGTTCTTCTGCCAGACGCTGCTTTTGCATGTACTCCTGAATACGCGACAGCATAATGTTAACGGCGTCTGACAGAATGGTCAGTTCGCGGATGCTGGAAGACTCAGCCCGCGCAGAGTAATCACGCTGACGTGAGGTACGCTGCAAAAATGACGACAGTTGCTCAATTGGCCCCGTTACAATACGCTGCATGCGCAGTGCCAGCAGGAAGCTGATGAGCATCATCACAAACATGACAGACATATTGATGAGAATGGATTTGCCGACCAGCTTGTTAAAACTGTCGGCTGACGCACGCAGATAAATCCAGCCGAGTTCCCGGTTATCACTGACCGCATAAATGCGGCTTGCTACTTCGATGTAATCGCCATCCGCCGAAATGCGCGGGCCTTTTTCCAGCGCTTGCAACTGACTGGACTGATTCGGCAGGGGGGGCTCGCCTTCGCGGTTAAAGTCGGCAAACCGTTCTACCTGCAACGGTGGCGTTAAACTGGGGCTGAGCGTGCGATACAGGTGAACATTGAGCACCATGTCAGCCACATCAAGACTCTGCAGGCGGGCTTCTGCGTCCTCAATTTCACCCCCGAGTAACAAGGTGTCTGAGTTGTTGGCGACCAGCTTGGTCAGCATCACAACATTGTCTTCGAGTTCTTTTCGGTAGGTTTCGATTTGGGTGTAAATGGACAGACTCGACGAGATCACGAGGGTAATCGTGGCGATCGCCATAACTACCCATAGGAACAGGCTCCTTATCGAGAGTCTTACGGTCGTATCTGTCATTTATTATTAGTGTGGTTTTGAAGTACGCGTATCATCAATAGTGGCTTATCTTTGTGCAAAAAGAAAGCGTTAACAGTGTCATCCCGCGTCAAACATTAACTGGTAAAGACGCGCATAGTGTTTTGCTGCTTCCGGCCAGGTAAATCGGGTGCGCATGCCGGTTTCCTGCATGCGGCGGTACTGCGCCGGGTGCTCGTGATAAAATAACAGTGCACGACGTATACATGCCAGCAGGGCGTCGGGTGTCGGGTCACTGAAAACAAAACCGGTCGCGTGCTCGCCATGTTGCTGGTCAATCACGGTGTCCTTCAAGCCACCAACGGCCCGGACTATGGGAATGGTGCCATAGGCCAGAGAATACATCTGGTTGAGCCCGCACGGCTCGAACTGCGATGGCATCAGGAAGAAATCAGCACCCGCTTCCACAAGGTGGGCGTGTTCGCTGCTGAAGCCGTTGATAAACGCGAAGCGGCCGGGATGTTGCTGCGCGAACTCACCTAAATCCATACAGACTTTCGGATCGCCAGTACCCACAATCACAACCTGCACGTTGTGCCGCATCAAATCATCCAGGATCGGTGTCAGGTAACCGAAACCTTTTTGTTCGGTTAACCGGCATACCATGCCCAACAGTGGCGTGTCATGTGCCACCGCAAGGCCTGACTTTTCCTGCAGGGCCTGCTTGCAGACCGTTTTGTTATGCAGTGAGTCCACATCGTAATTAACCGGCAGGAACGAATCAGTGGCCGGGTTCCACTGCGTGTAGTCACAGCCATTAAGAATACCGACCAGGTCACTCTGGCGCATTACCAGGCGGTCATGCAAACCGTGACTGCCCAGATCGGTCAGCAGCTCCTGAGCATAATTGGGGCTGACCGTAGTGACCTTGTGAGCAAATTCGATAGCACTTTGTAGCATATTGATGTAGCCGCCATGCACTTGCGACAGTATCGCCGGGTGGTGACGCAAAAACGGGATCGTGTCGAGCTGATGTACGCCCTGAAATGCTGCATTGTGAATGGTAAAGACAGAACGGGTATTCGCAAAGTGACCTGAGCGGTCATGCGCCATTAAAAACGGCAGCATGGCCGTATGCCAGTCGTGACAATGAATGACATCGGGCTGAATGTTGAGTGCCTGCAGGCTTTGCAGAACGGCACCGCTGAAGAAACTGAACCGTTCACCGTTATCACTGAAGGCGTTGAAAGATGACGCATACAGACCATCCCGGTCAAAATACTCTGGATAGTCAATCAGGTAAACCTGCAGACCCTGCCATGTCATGCTGTGAACATCAAAGTGGTAAACCTGGCTTTCAGTAAACAGTTCAAGGGTGTCACCGACTTTCTCCGCCGAAATGTCACTTTTCAGTTGCTGATAATAGGGCATGACAATCGTGACGTTATAGCCCAGATCCTTCAGCGCTATCGGTAACGCCTTGCCCACATCGGCCAGGCCGCCTGTTTTAACCAGTTCTTCTACTTCAGAAATAGCAAATACAATGTTCACAATACTGTCCTTTTGTTGCAGAGCCCCAGCCCTGTCGGCCTGTCCCCGTTACTGACTAAACTAGCACAGGCTGCGGATAAGGTGCTATGCGCGCGTTGCCTGATAGACCGAAAACTGCGTCGTTTGTGCCACAGTATGCACCTGAGCAAAGTGTTCAGACAATAAGCCCGGATAGGGGAGAAAACGGTTTGCCACCATTTGTAGTGTGCCACCGCTCTTCAGAATGCGACTGGCGTCCTCAATAAACCGTTTGGTAATGCTGTAGTCCGTTTTTACACCGGTATGAAACGGTGGGTTGGTGATGATGTGGTTTACGCTAAGTGACACTCCATGCAACCCGTTTGCGGCAATAAGCTGACCGGTTTGTTGGTTCTCTTGCAGGGTTTGCGCGCAGCAGTAAAGTGCCAGCGCACTGACATCCAGATAGTGTAGTGTGAGGTGCGGATATGACGTTTTCAGGAAGCTGCCGACGACACCGGCGCCGCAGGCAAAATCGAGAATATCGCCGCGTAATGTCTGGCTGCATTTTTCCAGTAACAGGTGCGTGCCATTATCCAGTTCGCCATGACTGAATACGCCCGGCATGGAGACCACGTCCCACTGCCGGCCATTACACTGATAGGTTATTGTTTCCAGCCAGACGTCAGGTTCAAATGGACCATGTTGGACAGCCACGTCCGTGGTAATCAGGCTGCAGTGACGGGCTGAGTCAACCTTCATGGTCGCGCCGTACTGCTGCATCAGTTTGGCAGCGCTTTTAATGCCACCTTTATTTTCGCCGACCACATGAATACGGCCACCGGCTTTCAGTAATCCAGCAGCCTGACGCAGCAGCATGCTGAAATGGGCTTTGGATTTTGGCAGGTATATCAGCACATCGGTGGCAATACCCTGTTCAGTGGTAAACGGCGTAAAGTCATGCAGATGGTCACCGACTTTCTGGCGGCACAGCAGGCCACCCGAAACGACATCGCGGCTATCGACGGTGTAGACAGGCAGCACCCGGATACTTTCACTGAAAATATCGAAATACTGATGGATAACCCGAAGCGGAATATGTTTTATTGAGTCAGTAAAATAAGCATCTGTGGGGTTAATAATTACCCACTCACCCTGCTCGAACAAGGTGAGGTTGCGTTCCAGTAACTGACTCTGCGGGCTCAGCATTAATCGATCCGCTCGTAAATTAAATCCCACACGCCATGGCCAAGCTTCTGGCCGCGCGTTTCGAATTTGGTGATTGGACGATACGCCGGACGTGCAACATAATTGCCATCCGTTGCGGTATTTTTATAGCCTGGCGCGGCATTCATCACTTCAGCCATATGCTCGGCATAATTTTCCCAGTCGGTAGCCATATGGAAATGGCCGCCGGTCTTCAGTTTACTGCGAACCAGTTGGGCAAATTCCGGCTGCACGATACGGCGTTTATGGTGGCGCTTTTTATGCCACGGATCGGGGAAGTACAACTGCAGGCGGGAGAGAGCGGCATCCGGGATCATGTTTTTCAGAACGTCAACGGCATCATACTCCATGACACGAAGGTTGGTAAGTCCTAACTCTCCGGCATCCTGAAGGCAGGCGCCAACACCAGGCCGATGAACTTCAATGCCGATGAAGTCTTTGTCCGGTTCGGAAGCCGCCATTTCTACCAGTGACTTACCCATACCAAAGCCAATTTCCAGCACTACCGGGGCTGTCCGGCCAAAAACGTCGTACAGATTGAGCGGGGTGCCTGTGTAGTCAATTCCCATGGCTGGCCAGTGCATCTCCAGTGCACGAGCCTGCGCTTTTGTCAGTCGCCCTTCACGTTTTACATAGCTTTTAATTTTGCTGATAAATACGCCAGCTGCTTCTGCTTCTTGCTGGTTTTTAAATTGACCCATGACCCCATCTCTTTTAACCGCCGTTATCAGGTGCGGCATTATCCAGTCTATCCCGCGTTATGCAATATTTTGCAGGCAAATTATAGGATGTTTTTCTCATCCGCCAAGAGCCAGTTCTGAAGTAATGCCGCAACCTGCTGCGGCGCTTCCAGAAGCATCATATGCGCGGTATCGTCGAGGATCGCGTGATGCGCAGGTTGTATCGTCTTAATGGCCTGACGCAGTGAATCCGGCTCGGCTATCTGGTCACTGCTGGCACCCAGGATATTGACCGGGAAGGACGCTTGACTGAGCGTGTCTGTCATTGGCTTACGGGGCGTTGTCGATAAGGTATGGGCCAGTAAGGTTGTGCTGCCTAAGTCTGCCGCCATGGCCGTCATTACGCCCGCCACATGTTCGTCCTTCAGTCGCGCCGGATGAATAAAGCGGGACAAAAACGCGCTGCTGTCAGGCTTAAACTGACCTTTCTTCAGGAACGTCACAAGCAGATTACGCCGTGCCGTTTCCTCGTCACCTAGTCCTTTCGGGTCATAGCCTATCAGCGTCAGCGACGCCACGCTGTCAGCATGTTCGCTGGCGAACAGGCTGGCGACGTAGCCGCCCATCGAATAGCCCACCAGATGCACTTTCTCTCCATCGAGCACTCGGTCTGAGGTCAGCGCCAGCATCTCGGCCAGTGACGATGCCCATTGCAGCGGTACATAGCGACGCTGTCGGCATGCAAGATGTTGCCATACGGGCAGCCATACCCGCTCGTCACAGGCAGTGCCGGGCAGAAATAAAACGGGAGCCTGGATTGTCACAAAAACCTCGCAATGGCGTGAAGCAAAGATGGCACGCATGATACCATAGCGCTCTGTCGATGATTAACTGCAACCCACTATCTGACATGACGACCGCATTTTCAGACCGCGTACTCACCTGGTTTGACCGCCACGGGAGAAAACACCTGCCTTGGCAGCAAAACGTGACGCCGTATAAGGTGTGGATATCCGAAATCATGCTGCAGCAGACGCAGGTGACGACGGTTATCCCGTATTTTGAACGTTTTATGACGTCATTCCCCGACGTTAACGCACTGGCGGCAGCGTCGCAGGATGACGTACTGCATCACTGGACCGGGCTCGGTTACTACGCCCGCGCCCGCAACCTTCACCGTGCCGCCAGACACATTGCTGAACACCATGTTGGACGCTTTCCGGATACGCTGGATGATGTCATGGCGTTACCTGGCGTTGGACGCTCAACTGCTGGCGCTATTCTCTCTCTGGCGTGCCAGCAGCGACACCCTATTCTGGATGGCAACGTAAAACGGGTACTGGCACGACATCAGGCCATCGAAGGCTGGCCAGGAGTTAAAAAAGTCGAAAACACGCTGTGGGATATTGCTGAGCAATATACGCCGACAGAGCGCTGTAATCACTATACTCAGGCGATGATGGATTTAGGGGCGATGGTGTGCACGCGCAGCAAGCCGGCCTGTGATCAGTGCCCGGTACAAACAGACTGCATCGCCTACGCGCAGGGTAACCAGGCAGCGTATCCAGGTAAAAAGCCGAAAAAGGCGCTGCCGGTGCGTAATGTCACATTCTTAATTCCGATGTATCAGCGCAGTGTGTTTATGACACAGCGTCCGTCGGAAGGGCTATGGGGCGGTCTGTATGGGTTTGTGGAAGTCCGGCCTGAAGACAATGAGGCAACGCTGACACACCATATCGCCGGAGCGTCGGTGCAGGCCACCACATTACCGGCGTTTCGACACACCTTCAGCCATTTTCATCTGGATATCACGCCGCGCTTACTGACGCTGGAAAAGCCGCCACAGGCCCGAATCACGGAGGCAGGGGCCGGCTGGTTTAGTATTGATGAGCCGATTGAGGTGGGCATGGCCGCGCCAACAAAAAAAATCATCCAACAGCTGCACCATCTTTTGTAACATAGCAGCACAGCATTAAGGGGAGTCATCATGAGCAGAACGGTTTTTTGTGCGCATCTGAAAAAAGAGGCAGACGGTCTGGATTTTCAGCTATACCCGGGTGAGCTGGGAAAGCGCATATTCGATAATATTTCCAAGGAAGCCTGGGCCGAGTGGCAGAAAAAGCAGACCATGCTGATTAATGAGCACAAGCTGAATATGATGGATCCGGAGGCGCGGAAGTTCCTTGAACAAAATATGGAAGCCTTCCTGTTTGAAGGAAAAGACCCGAAAATAGAAGGCTACGTGCCGCCGTCGAAGTAAAATTGGGGCGTATCGGTTAAAGTCTGTGCACTTGACAAAAAATCGCGATAAAGTTGTTGACTTAATCGTGCGAAATCCGTTTAATACGCACCCACGACGCCACGGGCAATAAGCCCTACGCGCAACCAGTTTCGCCCAGATAGCTCAGTTGGTAGAGCAGTGGATTGAAAATCCTCGTGTCGGTGGTTCGATTCCGCCTCTGGGCACCATCACAAACAAGGCCTTGCAGGAATGCAGGGCCTTTTTTGTTTCTGCCACCGACAAGTCGGTGCCAGTGCCTGGCGCGTTACAATTCCGCCTCTGGGCACCATTCTTAAAAGCCTCGCATCTGCGGGGCTTTTTTGATTCCAGTGACCCGTCCTAAATAAAGTTGACACTTTCCAGCTTCTTTTTGGAGAGTGTAATGAATACAAGTACTAAACGAACTCAGCGGGATTATTCACTGGCCTTTAAACTGGCGGTTGTCGAC